>JANNRD010000360.1:0-6473 GCA_031401095.1 Acidobacteriota bacterium | reverse complement strand
ATAGGCGTGCTCAGAAACGGGCTCAATCTTCTCAGTATTAGTTCTTTTACCCAGCAGATAGTCATTGGCCTCGTCATCATCGTCGCGGTTCTGCTGGATATGGCGATGAAGAATAGCAAACGATAAACCAGAGCGACGATTCCGTGCGTCCCAGTGGGACGGACGATGAGGAGCGAGAGAAAATGAAGAAACTTGCTGTCACGGTTGTGATTGGAGTGATGTGTTTGTGCGCACTCAGTTGTCAGCGGGGTACGCGATCGGCTGATGACCGCCCGACCATCGCGCTCGTCGTCAAGACGCTGAATAATCCCTTCTTCAACGATATGCAGAAGGGAGCTGAAGAGGCCGCGAGGAATATGAATGTCAATCTGCAGGTTCAGGCGGCCGAGCGGGAGATCGACGTCGAGAAACAAATGCAGATCATCGAGAATCTGATCCAGAGCAAGGTCTCCGCGCTGTGCATCACGCCGAGCGGTTCAAAGGAGATTGTCCCGGCGATAGTCAAAGCCAACAAGGCTGGTATCCCCGTGCTGATTCTCGATACACGTGTCAATCCTCAGGCTCTTCAGGATGCGGGCGGGAAAATCGCTTCCTTCATTGGGTCCGACAATTTCGAAGGAGGGAGGGTTGCCGGCGAGTTCATGGTCAAGGCTCTTGGCGGCAAAGGTAAGGTCGCCATCCTCGAAGGCATCCCTGGGCACGAGACGGGCGATTCGAGATTGAAGGGGTTTCGACAGGCCGTTGCGCTTGCACCAGGAATCGAGATTGTCTCTTCACAGACGGCGAATTGGGAGAGGGATCAGGGCTACAACGTCTTCCAGAACATGCTGCAGGCCCGGCCGGATATTCAGGGCCTGTTTGCGTGCAGCGATTTGATGGCGCTCGGAGCGATCGAGGCGATTGCGGCTGCGGGCAAGACAGGCAAGATCACGGTCATCGGATTTGATGCGTTTTCGGAAGCGCGAGAGGCGGTGCTCAAAGGGGTCATGGCGGCGACCGTCGCTCAATTCTCATCCGAGATAGGCAAGATGGGAATCGAGAACGCTGCGCGCCTTTTGAAAGGTGAGCAGATACCGCAGGAATTGACTGTCAAGATTCAGTTGATTACGAAGGAAAACGCGGCCGTTGCCGCGAGTGCGAAATAAAACTGCTTGCGGCTCGTCGTCGGCGATGCCATGAAGGTGTGGTTCCCGGGAGAGAGCGCTCTCGTGCCAGCGGCAGCCTGGGAGCGCCGAGCCCCAGCTCGGCTTACTCACGCCCCCCGCAGCACCAACGGGAGTCTCGAAATGTCCAAACTCCATCAACCCACGGGCTACCGAGACGGCCTGCTACTGTGGGTCCTCTGCGCCGAGTACTTCGAATCGAACTGGTTGCGACGCGAGGTCGCCGAAATACAATCGCACCTCGTTTTGCCCGACGCCGATGTCGTGTGGGAGCCGCGCCTCGACCAGATGGAGTCCGGTTCTTTCGAGTGAGACACGTGCTGGCTTGAGGATGCGCTCGCCGATCTGGACTCGAATGTTGCCACGATCGGCAGTTTCGTCAAGGCCCTCGACATGCAGTCTCACAAGCGACTTGGAACCGCGAACGCGAACATCCTCACCACCGTCGACTGCATTGACGATGAGGATGATCCGCGGAATAACTGGCTGGGGCGAAACAAAGTCGACACGCACGGGCGGGGATGTCTCACCGTCTGTCAATTGAACTCGCACTTCGGCTGCGCCCGTCGGTGCGCCCACCGGCAATGAGAGATCGACGCGAGTCAGGGAACTCGCCGATTCAATACCAAGCGAATCTACCAAGGCGAGCAAGCTCTGCCGAACTGGACCTACATAATGAGGCAGGATCTCCAAACCGGAAATATCGACACAGACCGAATTGCAATCAACGGCTTCGCGATTGAGGCCCGCGACCAGAAGGGTAAGTGAACTGTTCATGCCGTTGAGAGGGATTTCCTTGAGTGTCGGATGATCCGTCTGCCCGTGGAAGCGGATCTCAAGCGGAGAGGTGACGCCACGGCGATCACCGTGAGGGATCCGTTTTCGGAGAATGGTCCAGCAGTGCTGCGATCCAGCCCCTGAGAGGCTGAGAATCTGTGCGTCGACGTCCTCTGCGAAGCAGCGAATCTGACCCTCGGGAAGTGAGGCTCCCAGCCAGGTATCCTTTTCGATCTCTTCGAAGTCAAAGGCCGTCAGGCTGTTGGTTTGGAACTTCATGAATCCACCAGGTTTGAGAACCCGATATGCATCCCGCAGATTGGCGCAGATTATCTCTGTGCTGGGAACGTGCTGAAAAACGAAGGCGGAGACGACGAGATCGAAGTAGGCTGTTGGAAGATCGGCGAAATCATAGCCACTTGTCTCGTAAAGCCGGACATTCTGAAGATCGGCGAGCCGAGATCGAGCCTGGCTAATCATCTCGCCGGAGACGTCCGTGGCGTGGACTTCATTGAAGATACTGGCGAGAAATCGCGTCATCCTGCCGATCCCACATCCGAGCTCGAGAACTCTCAGTGAGGCAGGATCACGGTCTCGTGCGAGAAGGTCGAGATCGTCGATAACAAGACGCTGGACCGCACTGGCGCCGGACTCGTCAAACTCGGAATCTGTTTGCTGAAATCGGAGGGGGTTGATAAACCACTTCGCATCTCGGCGAGCCCGGTCATCCCAGTCACGCTTCATGAGCTCCGACCAGTCCTTGAGGTCGCGCGCGTCTACGATCCGATCGCTCATTTCGCCGGTCCCTTTCTCAAAGCACTACGCAAGTCTGACGGGTTCGGGCTCAGCGCGGAAAACGCGAGGATTCTAGCATAGCCCGTCAAGCGGGAGGAAGAACGGGTGGATGTGCGTCGTGGAGCGCGGCTCCGTGGTTCATAGGAACAACCACTGAGACATGAACCACAGAGACTCAGAGACACAGAGAAAGCACAGAGAAGAACAAGAGGGGTTGTCAGAACTCCCTCTCCAGCTTTCCTGTTTCCTCTCTGTGCTTTCTCTGTGTCTCTGAGTCTCTGTGGTTCTTCGACTCCAAGAGTAACTTTTTCTCGACTTTCAGGCTTCGACGAGCGTCTCATTGGGGCTATTGAAACCCCTTCCGAGGAGGAGCTAGTGATGAGGAAGATTTCATTGTGGACAATTGGGATGATCATGGTTGCAGGTGTCACTTCAATGGGGGCACTGGGTCAGACGCCGACGCAGCCGGAGGTGCAAACGCAGACTCCGACTCAGACCCCATCGACCGAACGTCAGGTGTCGCACCGCAAGCGAGGCGCGGACCGGTTAGCCAGGATTGACGCGAATCGGGATGGAAAGATATCTCGGGAGGAGTGGCCCCGGAAGGCCGAGGTCTTTGCCCGCCTCGATAACAACAATGATGGCTTTCTGACGGCCGACGAGGTGAGAGGTGGAAAACACGACAAGGGCTCTCGCGCCAGGAAAGCTTTTGGATCGATGGATCAGAATAGTGATGGACAGATCACTCGCGAAGAATGGAAGGGACGAGCAGAGGTCTTTGATCGCCTGGATGCCAACAGCGACGGCGTGGTCAACGCCGAGGAACTGAAAGGCGCACGCCCGAGGGGCAAGCGCGACCTGCGGTAGCAAGTAGAAACTGCGACGCTCGTCCGCGAGCGTCGGCACAATGCAAAAGCGCCGGCTGCGATCTGACGGGGTCGTGGCTGGCGCTGATTTCAGCCTTGCCTGGTCTCCCTTGCCGGCTACTTCGCGGGGCGGGCGAGGGTGAAGACGCCGGTGTAGTAGCTGCTCGTAAAGAAGCCAACAAATTCCTTCTCATTGGCCCTCCCAATCCAGTCGAAGACGCCGCCATCCTTTTCGCCGAGGTCCGTTGTCCCCTTAAAGAGGACGACCTTGCCCACTTGTCTGCCCTCCATCTTGATCGAATACTTGTAAGGCCGGCCGCAGTCACCTTCAAAAATGGCCTGAAAAACGCCATCACTTTGCTCAACCTTTGCATCGAGACGCTTGCAAAGCTCCTTCGGTGTGCTTCCCCCCTGAGCCGGGTTGTACGAGGCCCAAGTGCCAGTCCACTCGCCGGAAATGTCAGGCGCCGCCGGCTTCGTCTCTGAGTTTTGTATTCGGGCAAATCCGGTGCCCAGTGCCACCAGGAGACAAGGTATCGCCAACCAGGCTCTCTTCGTCATTTGCTATCCCTCGCTTTAGGGTTCTTGGATAATCGCGCCGCACGCGGTCTGCAACCTTGAGCTGTGAGGAACCTATCACGCTTTTCGCGATCAGTAAAAGGTCTCCCGGTCACATCCGGCTCGCCTTTCCTGCGCTTGCCACTTCGCCTGGTGGCGTCGAGAAGGCTAGGGTCCCGTAACTTCCTATAACAGCTATAACAGCTATTACAGCTATTACAGCTAATTCCTTACTTCGTTCGATTTCGGCTAGCATGACGTCGGCGATGGCGCGTCAAATGAAAGGTGTGGGTTTTCATTCAAACAGCCAAGTATTCATAGATCACTTGTTTCCAAAGCACACACCCTCGAAGGTACCGCGGCGAATGCGTTGATTAGTAATCTCGGCGAACCACCGTTCGACTTGATTGAGCCAGGAACTACCGGTCGGCGTGAAATGAAAATAAACCGGCAACGCGTCTTGGGTTTTAACCAGCGTTGCACGGGCGGGCTCTTATGGGCGCTATGGTTGCCCATGATCAGATGCACGTCGAGTTCTGGTGGCACCTCTCGCACCACTTGACTGAGAAACTTGACAAACTCCTGCCCTGATGACGGGACTAATATTGACCAATTACTCTACCTGAGAATATCGAAGGCCGCGAACAGGGTAGTGGTGCGTTCGCCGTTCCGGCAGTCCTGGTCGCGGTGCCAACGGCGGGCTCGAATCTGGCTTTTTTGTTTGATCCAGAGACAGCACCAGGGCGTGGTCTGGCTGACCGAGATACCGGCCGACAAATTCACGCACTCTGGCTTCAAAAGTTTGACAATGCAATCACCACGTGGTGATTGCTATCCCGGCGTTGAGCTCAGATCATTGTCTGATTTCAACAACCCTCATTTGCACAGTCTCTATTTTGTTGACCTCAAAGACTGACTGGTATAGAGTTTTAGCCGTCAACGTAATCCATTGCAACGGCGCGCGATCCCGAAAGAAAACGCTGACTCTCTCAATACCAAAGCAAACTTCGTTTGACAGTGGAGCTTGAAGGCCATAGATTTCTGAAATACCTCACTGATTGATAGCCATCCGGGTTCGACAGGCGTTTCTCATCACTGGGCAAAAATCTGGGCTTCCGACTGGCTGTCGTGTCCTTGCGAACGATTGGGCGCGCGCATCAGCCGTCCGGTCGAAGCAGGCTGAATCTAAGGAGAAAAGGAAGCGCTATGGACACAACTACACTGACACTTTCGAAACATCTAATTAATCGTTCGAGCAAACCGCAAGGCCGCGTTTGTCCACTGCTGCTGACCGTGCTGGCGATGATCTTTATGGTCTGAGTTTGAGCTGAAGAACTACCCCTTCAGCCAGGAATTGAGCCAAAACTTCTGCGCGGGGAGTTTGAGTTTCGCGGGTTCTGCCCTGGGCAGATGGATCTGGAGAACATTCAATGCAGATTACACATACACCTTACGTAAAAGCTGTCTTGCTGACAGTCACGGCGGTTTTGTTGACCGGGCTGGCCTTTGCTTTTGTGCCGATGCGGCCCGCCGCGGCTGCGCGCCAAGCATTGGTCGCGCGATTGATAGGCGCAACGGTTGTCGCAAAGAAAGCGGCTTCGTTCGCTCCGATTGCCGCGACTGCGGCAGTCAAGCTAGGCGCGCCGGGCGCAGTCACAACGGTGACGTCTGCTCTAACGCCCCAGGCTTGCGGCATCACCAGCGTATCCTTCCTGAATGTCCAGGCGTGCAACAGCAACGGTACGAGCGACCCAAGCGATGACTTTTTTATTGCTGATGTGGCGGTAAACTTCGTCAACGCGCCCGCCACAGGCAGTCTGCAAATCGAGCCGGGCGGCGATGCAATTGGCACGAATTCAGTGCTGGTCTCCGCTTTGGTGGGGGGCAGCCACACGTTCACAGGTGTCATGTTAAAGGCCGACGGTACTCAAACGGTCATTGAGGTGGAGTTTACCATTCCCTCCAATCAATGTACGCGAACGGTAACAGGCCCAACCGTGCAACCTTGCCCCAACGCCCCTCCTACTATCATCGCGGTCGCTGTGACGCGGCAGCAGGGCAGTCCATCGGCCAATTCGACTATTGCCAACGTCAATGACGTGGAGGATGCCGAGAATACGCTGAGCGTCAAGGTAAACGGCGGCGCTTTGGCGACAGTCAACGGGGTGACGCTCTCAAACATCGCTGTCTCCCCAACTGGCTTAGTGACTGCTGATGTGGTGGCCTCGTGCAACGCGACAACTGCTAGCTTCACGCTCCGGGTGACTGACAGTCAGGGCGATTTTGCGGAAGCTACGCTCAACGTGGCGGTGAC
>JANNRD010000359.1:0-2990 GCA_031401095.1 Acidobacteriota bacterium | reverse complement strand
ACAAAATACACAAAGACACACATTTAAATCACTTACATGATGTTTCGGGGTTGTGCCGGCCAAACCACCTTTCTTATTCTTCTTTGCGATTACTTTGTTTCTCTTTGTATCTGTGTTACACGACTACCAAAATCGGACGGTCCTTGACACATGGGGCAGGGGTTCGTACAATCCCTGTTTGCGCAAATGCGCGATCGTTGTCATTAAGTTCTCAAGGGGTCGAAGAAGGAATTATGCCTAACCATAAGTCAGCCGAAAAACGTGACCGGCAGAATGCTCGCCGTAAGGAAGTCAATACCGCCAACCGGACGAAACTGCGCGGGCAGATGAAGAAGCTTCGTTCTGCTTTGTCCCACGGTAAGGGTGAGGATGCAAAGGCCCTTCACGGTCAAACGATTTCCTTCATCGACAAGGCGGTTCAGAAGGGCATCCTCCACCGCAACACTGCCGCCCGCCACAAAGCACGGCTCACTGTTCACGTCAACAAGCTCGTTGGTAAGTAACTCCTCCGGCCAGTCCCTCGCCGCGGCGGGCATTTGTTGAGCCCAGCCTGCCGCTGCTCCGCTATTCTGTTCTGAATCCAGACCCGGTCTGTGGCCTCCGCATCTTCGGGGTTCATTCTCTCCCGGAAAAAGCGGCTCTCTTAGTCTGCTTCACACTCTCGACGACAACTCACGACGGTGGTGGAAGATTTTTATTGACACGCATGGCTCGCGTGAATAAAATCGAGCCCTAACACTGAGAAAGGAGGTGGTCTAGCAGTATGAGAATAGCGCACAGTGAGGTGGCTGAGACCTAACGGTCGGCCCTGCGATTGCGGTTGACTCGCAGCAAAACCTGCCGTTCCAGTCAATCTAAAACAGCTAACCGGAAACCCCGATGCGACCGTCGTCATCGGGGTTTTTGATTTAGAAAATACCCGGCACGCCCGACGGAATCGACGGAAGTCACAGAGAGAGAGTGTGTGTGGAGATTCTGCTGACACAAGCTGTGTTGCGACCCTGGCGGCCGGGTGATGAAGCCTCACTCGTGAAGCACGCCAACAACCGCAATATCTGGCGCAACGTTCGAGACCTCTTTCCCTACCCCTACACTCCACAACACGCGCGTGAATGGGTTCATCGCGCTGGCCGGGTTCATCCCCGAACGAATTTCGCCATCGCAGTCGATGGAGACGCGGTTGGAGGCATTGGTATCGTCCTCAGAGAGGACATCTATCGCCGCTCAGCCGAGATTGGCTATTGGCTGGGTGAGGAATTCTGGGGCCGCGGGATCGTCACCGAAGCGGTCAAGGCAATGTCTGACTGGGGATTTGCGCATTTCGACATCTGCCGCATTTATGCCGGTGTCTTCGAGTGGAATCCAGCCTCGATGCGCGTTCTGGAAAAGGCCGGCTACACCCTTGAAGCTCGCCTTGCCAAACAAGTCACCAAGGATGGAGAGACGATCGATGAGTTCATCTACGCCATCGTCCGCTGACTGAGTCACGCGTCAGCGCGCTGCCATGCCAGCACGTTGTGTGAGCCATTCGTCGATGATCGGATAGGCCTCTTTCGGGATCTCGTGTCCGGCATTCATGATGCGGAGGTCGACCGATCGCGCGCGGCTCTCGAGCGCCGTTGCATACCCCTTGATTCGCGCGGGCGCGTAGAATTCATCGCGCTCGCCGGCGATGTAGAGGACGTCGATCTCTCCGCGACGATATTTGCCTTCCGTTTCCCAGTCACCTGGAATCCCCCCACAGATCGCGACGACGCCTTTGACCAACTCAGGATGCGTAAAGGCGAACCGGAAGTTGATGCCGCACGATTGAGAGAACCCGAGAAGAAAGACGCGACTGGTGTCGACCCGCCCTGAGTCTTCGGCCTCGCGGATGATCTCGCGGACGGTAAAATGGTGCAGCGCGACCGAGTCTTCCGGGTGGAAGTTCGTGAGCCAGCCAAAACCATAGCCGAGTTTCGGGTTCTCTTTGGTGGGATAGATGAGGTGTTGGTGCGGCCCCTGCAGAGCGGCGATCGCGAAATCACGTTCGTTGATCCGTCGCGCCAGCCGCATCATCGATGACTTATCGCCGCCATATCCATGCATCGCGATCAGCAGCGGGAGTTTTTGATCGCCATCAGGAAGAAAGAGGTCGTAGTACACCTTCAGTTCCTGGGCGATGTTTCGTTCGATTATTTCCGGCAATCGTTCCTCCCATCAAAGAGATTGTGAGCGGGTTGCATTATAGGGCAAGGAACGACAAGGACAACAAGGACACGAGGATCGCTTGACAGGTGTTCAAACGACTTGGATAATCCGACTAGCTGACGGGGCAACGATTGTAATGACCAGCCGTTTCGCGGCTTCCCCAGTTGGCCCTGCTGCTGGGATAATCACTTTTCTGGATTTCCACGTCGACAAGTCTGTTTGAATGCGGCGCGCGGTGGTGCGGCGTCCGCCCAGGGCGGATTCCGGTCGCTGACCGGTTTCTTGCTACATTAAGCACTCACTGAGGAGGTTCCATGCGTTTCAGATTGAATTCAATCCTGGCAGTGGTCGTTCTCTGCGGCGGCTCGCTCGCGGCATACGGTCAGGCCGTCAAGGGCACTCTCGTCGGCACGGTCGTCGATGCTTCAGGTGCCGCTACGGCAGGCGCAAACGTCAGCGTCACGGAAACGCGCACAGGCATCACAAGTGCCACGACCAGCAATGCCAGTGGCAATTATGTCTTCTCAAATTTGCAGGACGGCATATACCGCATCGAGACCAGCCTTACTGGGTTCAGAAAAGTGGTCCAGGAGAACGTCGAGGTCAAGGTCAACACGACGGTTCGTGTAGACATTACTCTCCAGGTGGGCGCGGTGAGCGAGACGGTGACGGTCGCTGCAGGGCAGGACTCAGTGCTGCAGACGGATCGCGCAGACACCGGCCGACTTCTCGAGAGCAAGCAGGTCTCCGAGTTGCCACTGGGCTTCAATCGCAACTTCCAGGGGCTGCTCATCACCGTC
>JANNRD010000358.1:0-3397 GCA_031401095.1 Acidobacteriota bacterium | reverse complement strand
AGCAGTTCACTCTACGTCGGTTAGAGTTTATTGGAAATACCAACACACGCGACGTGGTCATGCGGCGTGAAGTGGTCATCAACGAGGGAGACCCCTACAGCAAACGCTACTGGGACCTTTCGATCCTTCGATTAAACCAGCTTGGCCTTTTCGAGGAAATAAAGGACAAGGACGCGATCACGAGAACGAACGACCGGACCCAGGAGGTCGAGATCGATCTTCAGGTGAAGGAGAAGGGCCGACAGCAGATTCAGCTCAATGGCGGTGTCTCCGGCTATGCGGGTAGCTTTTTTGGCTTGGAGTACTCGACCAATAACCTGCTCGGGTATGGTGAGAGTTTGAATCTGGCTTTCCAGGGAGGCAACCGCCAGGTCTCTCTCTCGTTTGGCTTGAATGAGCCGTACTTTCTTGGTAAGCCGATCAGTCTCGGGTTTCAGGTATTCGCGCAGAAGTACCAGTACTTTGGCTCAGGGAATTACTATGGGGGTGGAAATCAGAATCTGGTGAACCAAGCCAGCCTTTACGGTCTGGGGAGTGTCAATGGGGAAGAGCTCTTTACCCAGTTTACGGCTGGAGGAACGGTCACGACCTCCTCACCCATGGCGATTTTTACGCGCAAGTTTCCGAAGTTTACGCGGCTTGCGCGGCTTGGGCTGTCGTACTCGTTGACTGCGACGCGAATCGAGGATCCACCGATCAACCAGGATCCGGACCCGAGTAAGCACATCCAGGTGACCTACTCACAACCAAAGGTCCTCACCAGCAGGATCACACCCTCGCTCTTTTTCAATTCTCTCAATGCTGCGATTGATCCGACCGCGGGCAAGAGCCTGTTTCTTGGTCTCTCGCTCGCGGGGGGCATTCTCGGTGGCGACGTCAGCACTTTTGCGCCGTCACTCGAGTACAAGATGTTCAACAGAGTCGCGCGCCGACGGACGGAGAAACCGCATGTCGTTGGGGTGCGATTTCTCGCGGGCCACATCAGGTCATTTGGTACTCCGCTCGATACACAATCGCTCTCTTTTGTCGATGGTGTGCCCATCTACGAGCGGTTCTTCCTTGGCGGGGAGGACACCATTCGGGGTTACAACATCCGCTCGATCAGCCCGGTGGTACCATCGGAGAACTACCTCTCGACGCGTAATCTGACGCCCCAGGTGGCTGACGCAAATTCGGCGCTCTCCGCGGCGCCGAAGGGGACGGTTCATCAGAGTGCGCTTCGACAGTACACCTTTGATGCGCCGGAGGGGGCCTGCACGACGACGCCGTCGGCGAACTGCAATGTGGTGCTCGCCCAGAGATCGTTCGCCTTTATCGGCGGCGATACTCAACTGCTCGTCAACCTTGAGTACCGCGTCCCGATCATTGGCCCTGTGTCAGTCGCCGCGTTTGCTGACGTCGGGACGTCGCTAAACCTGAAAAAGTACAATGGCCAGACAGTGACGACCAACTTCATCGATCAGGTGATCACCCCGAGTGGGGTGACGACAAATCCGGCAGGCCGAATTGCGAGCGCTGAAGAATTGCAGAACTCGGCGACCAGTCTCAACGGGACACCGATTGGATACCGAACGGTGTTTCTCTCTGGGCAGGCGAGGCGCTTTGATTTGATCAAGCCCCCGGTGGAAGCATTGAAGTTTCTGAACGAGGTGCGTTCGTCCCTCGGCCTCGAGGTTCGCGTCCAGATGCCGGTCATCAACGTCCCCTTCCGGCTCATCTTTGCCTACAATCCAAATGCCAAGACCGACCCGACCGATCCGTCCGTGATCTTTTACGAGAAAAAGACGGTTGTCAGGTTTAGTATCGGGAGGACGTTTTGACCGGGCCGAGAGCCTGCGAAGTTGCCAGGGAGCAGATTGCAGCCGGTGAATTGCCTGACTAGATACCGTTGATGGAGCGTCTTTTATTATGAAGAGAAGAACCTTATTAATGCTGACGGGAGTTGTTCTCGCGGTTTCGCCCTTGATGGCGCAGACACCGAATCCGAAGACACCCGCGAAGCCACCCGTGACGACACCCGCGACGACACTCGCGACGGGCACACCGCCGGCTGCCCAGGCCACGAAGACGAGGATCGCGATTCTAAGCTTTCTCGCCCTGCGCGAGATGATTGGCGAGCTGAAGGTGAGATACGACAAGCTGCAGGCCGAGTTTAATCCGCGAGCGATCGAACTCGACGCGCTGCAGAACACAATTGCGAGCCAGGAGAAGGTGCTGGCTGAGAATCAGAGCCTGACTCAACAGCAGGGGCGCAAGCTCACTGACGACATTGAGCTCAAGAAACGCGAGTATCAGCGTAAACTGGAAGACTCGCAGGAAATGGCCCGCAAGCGCGAGGGCGAGGAGACCACGCCGGTGCTCGAGAAGATCAGTGATTTTCTCGAAAAGTATTGTCAACAACGCGGGATTACTCACGTCTTCGACATCGGACGGCTGCAGGAAACCGGCGCCGCACTTTATGTCGCCCCAGCCGCCAACATCACCGAAGACTTTGTCAAAGAGTACAACAAGGTCTATCCGATGCCATCTGCGGGTACACCATTGACAGCGACGCCCGCTCCGAAGAAGCCCTAGTCCGGGAGCTGGTCAAGCGCCTTGCTTTGGGTCAGAGCGCTAAGGGATAATGAACGTTCTTTTGCATCAGTTGAACGAGATCAAGGAGTAGAAGTAGAATGAAGAAAGTTTGTCATGCTATTGCTCTGTGCGTCATTGTGGCGGTCGGCGCGGTGGCGCAGACGCCAGCCCCTCCTCCGCGCGCCAATGCGCCGGGGCCCAGTGCGCCCGCACAGACCGGCGGAACCGGAGCGGAAGGAAAGGTCGCGATCGTCTTTTTCGCAGCTTTTCGCGAAGGCGTCCAGGAGATGAAGGCCAAACTGGATTCGCTGAACGCGGAATTCGAGCCGAAGAACAAGGCAATTCAGAGCCTTCGTGATCGGATTCAGAATCTCAACAACCAGATACAGACACAGGGAGGAACAGTGCAACCGGCTGTTCGTGCCCAGTGGGCTGACGAGGCGGCGGATAAGGACAAGCAGCTCAAACGACTGACTGAGGACACCGAAGCGGAGGCAAAGAAGCGCTTTGAAGATATTGGCAATCCGGTCCAGGAGAAGATCCTTCGCTTTCTGGACACCTATGCCCTGCAGCGCGGCATCGTCATGGTATTTGAAGGCGGCGCTCTTCAGCAGGGGGCGCTGGTGCTCTTCGCGGCTACGGCCACCAACATCACTGATGACTTCATGAAGGAATACAACAAGGCCAATCCTGTTGCTGGCGCCGTGCCAGCGACGACGAAGAAGTAATCAGGGCGACATCCTTTCGGCAAAAGGGCAAAAACACAAAAGGCAAGAGTATCTGAGCTTTTGCCTTTTCGGTTTTTGCCTTTTTTGCGATCTGT
>JANNRD010000357.1:0-13844 GCA_031401095.1 Acidobacteriota bacterium | reverse complement strand
CGCGCGGCGCGCGAGATCAATCGCATCCTGAAGAAGACCTATCCCGAGGCGCATTGCGCACTTCTTTACTCATCTCCACAGCAACTGCTGATTGCGACCATCCTCTCGGCTCAGTGTACAGTCGAAAGGGTCATTTTGGTGACGGCGACCCTCTTTCGCAAATACGAATCCTGTGAGGACTTCTGCAACGCTGCGATTGCTGAACTTGAGCAGGATGTTCGCTCGACGGGCTTCTTCCGCAACAAGGCAAGATCGATCCAGGGGGCTTGTTGCCTTCTGATCGAGCGTTTTGGTGGTAGGGTACCGCAAACACTTGAAGAGTTGATCGAGCTGCCCGGGGTCGCTCGAAAGACGGCCAACGTCGTCATGGGTGTGGCCTTTGGAGTGCCGTCAGGCGTCGTCGTTGATACTCACGTCGAGCGACTTTCGAGACGGATGGGTCTCACCACCGAGCAACGTGCGGAAAGAATAGAAGCTGATCTGGCCGCCCTTTTGCCAAAGAGCGAGTGGATCGACTTCTCTCATCGCATGATCTCGCATGGCCGCCGTACTTGTTCGGCCAGGAAGCCGCATTGCGACGATTGCCCCGTCGAACATCTCTGCCCTTCTTCCCTCCTGAAGGATGATGGGCGCGACGTGGCGGGGTAATCTAATAGGAGACGCCCCCGATCTGACCAGCTTCGGTACTATCCGATCGGATATTCCTCGCCGCGATGTCGTGGTGCCTGCCGTGGCGCGTATGAGCGGTTGCGCGTGTCACAGCACGCCAGCATGCTCAACTGGCGCGGCGTCAAACGTGATGGTTGGGAAGGCGGTCATCGCGTGCCATTCATCGCCCGCTGGCCGGGACGTATTGCCGCTGGCCGCACCAGCGACGCCCTGATCGGGCACGTTAGATTTAATGGCGACGCTGGCGAGTTTGACCAAATTCAAATTGCCGGAATCTGCCGCGCCGGATAGCTACGATCAAACGCCTGTGCTGTTGGGCAAAGGTGGCAAAAAACCTGTGCGCGAAGCGCTGCTTTATCACCAGATCAACGGGCACTTGGCCTTGCGCAAAGGCGATTGGGTCTTCGTGGATTCCCTCACCTGCGGCGACGGCAACAAAGAGCCGGAATGGTTCCGGCGTGAACGCGGCGCGCACGATTGCGCAGGGGCAGGCGCACTTTACAACCTGCGTAATGATCCGGCGCAAACCAAAAACCTTTATGATGCGCAACCCGCCACGGTGCGTGAATTGAAAGCCTTCCTCGATCAATATCGGCAAAACGAACGCACGGCTCCGCGAGCCACACGTTGACATCATGAAAAACACAATCCTTTCTCTCTTTGCTTTGCTTTTGCTGGCTTCGTTCGCGCAAGCCCAGACGGCACGCAAACCGAACGTCGTCTTCATTCTGGTGGACGACATGGGCTACGCTGATTTGAGCAGCTATGGTTCCAAAGACATTCGCACACCCAACATTGACCGGCTGGCCAAAGAAGGCGTCAAACTGACGCAGGCGTATTCCAACGGCCCGGTTTGCACGCCGACGCGCGCTGGATTCATCACTGGACGTTACCAACAACGCGTCGGGTTAGAGTGGGCGTTCGGGCCGGGACTGAAAGAACCGGGCTTGCCCGTCGAAGAAACTTCGATTGCGCGGTTGCTGAAAAATATCGGCTACGCGACGGCGCTGATGGGCAAGTGGCATCTGGGTTACAAGCCGGAGTTTTCACCCAACGCGCACGGATTCGATGAATTCTTCGGCATCCTCAGCGGCAACGTAGACCACTACTCGCACAAGGAAAACAACGGCGAACACGACCTGCGCGAACAGGACAAAGAGACTTTCGTCGAAGGCTTTCTGACTGATCACATCACCAAACGCTCAGTTGATTTCGTGAGGCGGCAAAAAGGCAAACCCTTCTTTTTGTACCTCGCGTTCAATTCGGTGCATTGGCCGTTTCAGCGTCCGAATCGCCCAGACATGGTGCGTACCAAAGAAACCTGGTTCGACGGCACGCGCGCCGATTACATCGAGATGATGCAAAACATTGACAGCTCGGTCGGGCAGGTGCTGAATACACTCGATCAAATAGGCGTCGCGAAAGATACGTTGGTCATTTTCACCAGCGACAACGGCGGCGAACGGCTGTCGGATATGGGGCCGTATTTCAATACGAAAGGCACGCTCTGGGAAGGCGGCATTCACGTGCCCGGCCTGGTGCGCTGGCCTGCTGCGCTGCCCAAAGGCAAGGTCTCGCATCAAGCCGCCATCACGATGGATTGGACAGCAACGATTCTGGCCGCTGCGGGT
The DNA here is from genome assembly GCA_031401095.1 of Acidobacteriota bacterium. Taxonomy (GTDB): domain Bacteria; phylum Acidobacteriota; class Blastocatellia; order RBC074; family RBC074; genus JANNRD01. The sequence continues at coordinate 11,544 of JANNRD010000357.1, read as the reverse complement.
GTCAAGCCCGAACGCCAACTGGACGGCATCAACCTGTTGCCTTTGTTGCAAGGCAACCAGCCTGAGCAAGAGCGTACACTCTGCTGGCGCATTGATCGCCCAGGCTTTCGGCAACAGGCGATTCGTTCCGGCAAATGGAAGCTCGTCACGCAAGCCACCAGTGTCGGCCTTTTGCTTTTCGATCTCGAACGCGATCCCGGCGAGCGGCGCAACCTGTTTTACGAACAGCAGGACAAGGTCAAAGAATTACGCGCGAAGCTGACGGATTGGGACAGAGAGATGAATCAAAGCAAACCGCGTTTCAGCGTCAAATGATCGGCAGATTAGTCAGGATACCCAACTCCTAGATTGAAGGGGGCGATGAGCCTCCACCCGCTGACTCTATCTTTATGGAAAACAGCAAAACTCAAATCAAACTGCCCGCGTTAATGCTGGCGTGTTTCGCACTGGTTGCGCCCGTGATCGTGGTAGCCCAGACGAACGCCGGCGCCCGCAAACCGAACGTGTTGTTTATTATCGCCGATGATTTGCGCAGCAACATTGGCGTGTATGGCGACCGTAGTGTTCACACGCCCAACCTTGATCGGCTAGCCAAACGCAGCGTGCGCTTTGACAGGGCTTATGTGCAATATCCGGTCTGTAATCCTTCGCGAGTTTCCTTTCTTACGGGCTTGCGGCCCGAAGCAGCGCGCGTGCTCGACAACACGACTTTCTTTCGGCGCAACCTGCCTGACATCGTTACGCTGCCGCAACTTTTCAAACAGCATGGTTACTTTACCGCCAGCCTCGGCAAGATGTTTCATCGCGGCGGCACGATGGAAGAGGTCAATACGGATTGGGCTGATCCGGCTTCGTGGTCGCACGTGCGTTTTTATCAAAGCACGCCACGCGGCAAACAAGGCGAAGGACGCAACCTGACGGGTGGCGCGCTCAAGTGGTGCCAGTGGCTGTCCGCCGAAGGCACGGACGAAGATCAACCCGATGGACAAGTCGCCGCCGAAGCCGTGCGGTTATTGCATGAGAAGCGCAACGAACCGTTTTTCCTCGGTGTCGGATTCCACAAGCCGCACGACCCTTTCGTCGCGCCCAAAAAATATTTCGACCTTTACCCGCTCGACAAAATCACCTTGCACCGTGACCCGGCGGAACGCTCACCGGAAGAGCCGTTAGCTTTGCCCAACGGCTATCCGCAATTCAAAGACTTCACCGATCAGGAGCGCAAAGAATTCAAACGCGCTTATCTGGCGGGCGCTTCCTTTATGGATGCGCAAGTCGGCAAAGTGCTGGATGCGCTGGAGCAAAACAAACTTTGGGACAACACGATCATCGTGTTTATCGGCGATCACGGCTATCATCTGGGCGAACGCGGTTGGTGGAATAAAAACACACTGTTTGAACTGTCGGCGCGCGCGCCCTTAATCATTTACGCGCCCAAGGCGAAAGGCAACGGCAAGACTTCGACGGCGTTGGTTGAGTTTGTTGATTTGTATCCGACACTCGCCGAACTCACCGGACTCAGCACGCCACATAAGCTGGCAGGCACAAGCCTCAAACCACTACTGAACAATCCCGCCGGCAAAAGCAAGGTTGCCGCGTTCACGGTTGTGTCACGCGGCAAATCATTGGGACGCAGCGTGCGTACCGAACGTTGGCGTTACACGGAATGGGACAACGGGCAGCGCGGCGTTGAGCTTTACGACCATCAAAACGACGCAGGCGAATACCAAAATCTGGCGCGTAATCCGAAATTTACGGCCACGGTAACCGAACTCAAAAAGCGGTTATCGGGCATTGAATAACAATACCTGATTTTGATTGACGATTTGCGTTGGGATGGCTTGAGCGCGACGGGGCATCCATACGCCAGGACGCCGAACATTGATCGGATTGCCAAAGAAGGCGAGATCCTTCGCAATGCGTTTGTGACGCCGCCGCTGTGTTCGCCTGCGCGCGCGACCTTTTTGACGGGGCAATACGTTCACACCCATCAGATCGTCGGCAACGAAAAACCGCAGGTCTTCAATCCGTTCAGCCATCAACTCAAGGTCTCGCAACAGAGTTCGCTCTAACCTCCTCCACGGTCACTAACTACCTCGCTTCGATCCGTCGTGACTTTCGTCGGATCGTCCTTGATCATTTGCGGGCCCTCACCGCGAGCGATGCCGAGTTCAGAGACGAAGCGCGACTCCTGCTCGGAATCGAAATCAAGTGAAGATGCTTTCGAACAAACAGATGAAACGCCTCATCGACGTCGTCGACCGACCGGACTTCAGTCACACTCAGTATTGGGTCATGAGCGAGATCGCACGCGGTGGTATGGGTACGGTCTATCTCGCCAAGGATACGCAGCTTGAGCGACAGATCGCGATCAAGGTCCTGAACGCTGTTGGTCAGAGTGCCGAGATCATCGCGCGGCTGGAGCACCCTGGAATCATTCCGGTCCACGACGTTGGCACGCTGCCTGATGGGCGCATTTTCTATGTTATGAAGTATGTACGAGGCAAGCGGCTTGATCACCATGTCGACGGTTCAGGCACGCTTGGCGAGCGTTTGCGGTTATTCCGTACCGCCTGCGAAGCTGTCGCATTCGCGCACGCCCACGAGGTTGTGCACCGGGATCTTAAGCCCGAGGACATCATGGTTGGACCGTTTGGCGAAGTCCTGATCATTGATTGGGGAATCGCTAAACTACCTGGAGATCATGCTGCCGGGCAGTCTTGTTGGCATCATTGTCGGCATTGCGACCCAGATGCATGGTCGCACACGGCAAGGCAGCCTGAATCCCGCCGGTTTGTCGCAAGAGAAGTCTGGCCTGGGGGTTGGTCGTTGAAGAAATGGTCTATCTTGATGGCTTCTCAAAAACCATGAAGTGTTGGTAGGGGAGAAAATCCATGGTCTGCTTCCAGACGAGACCCGCCGCTGCCATCTCCATCGTCGCTTGAGCTACAGTAAGCTTGTGTACGCGTTTGATCGGCACCGCGGGATCCTCACCACGGTACTCCACGAGAACGACGCGTCCGCCGGGTTTGAGACTCTTGAAGATGCTTGCCATCATCTCGCGTGGCCACGAGAACTCATGGTAGGCATCAACCATGAGAGCCACATCGACGACCGCTGGCGGTAGGCGCACGTCCTTTTCACTACCTTCGACCGTGACGACGTTGTCTACTTTCAGTGATTGTCTGCGCTTGGCAATGACGGTGAGCATTTCGCGTTGGATATCGACGGCATAGACGCGACCTTGCGGAACCCGCTCCGCCATGCGAAAAGAAAAGTAACCAGTACCTGCACCGATATCAGCGACAACATCAGTGGCCCTTAGTTGCATCTCTTCAACGACCCGGCGAGGGAGCTCAGTCTCTTCACGGTCCGGACGTTCGAGCCACTCGGCACCCTCATGACCCATGACCCTGGCAATCTCACGCCCGAAATAGAACTTGCCAATACCGTCCGGATCGTGAACCGAACGCTGCTCATAATCTACGGGTGCAACAACAGGTGGGTTCTTCGACTGTGCATCGGCCCACGTGCAGAGTACGCAAGCAAGCAGGGCGACGAGGATATGGGTGAGCGATCTTCTAACCATCGATTCTCTAGACTTCCTGGAGTGCCTCAGCCAACTGACGAGCCAGAAGTGGCGCCTTGACGTCGTGCTTGACATAGCAGAAGACCTCTTCCCTGCGCGCTCGAATCCAGCGAGCCCAATCACGCAGTTCTGCCTTTGAATATTCGCCTTTGCGAAGTCTGATGTAGACGAAGGGCCCGGTTACCTCGCGCGGCACGGCCGCGCCCTCACCCTCTTCCTTCTCGACAACTCCAAGCGCACTCTCATGCTTCTTGAGCAACTCGTAGACGTCATCGGTGAACCACGAGTCGTGCCGAAACTCGAATGCGAGTCTGCCCTGCAAGGCATATTTTGTCAGAAAATCAGCGAGGCGCTCGGTGTCTTTCTTCATATTGGGTGGCAACTGGACGAGGATAGCGCCAAGTTTCTTCTTCAAGCTGGCTGCTGATGTGAGAAAGAAGTTCATCTCCTGATCCACCTCCTTGAGGCGTCGGATGTGTGTAATCTTCTGACTCAGCTTGAGAGTGAAAAGAAATGTCTCCGGGACCTCGCCAGACCAGGCTTCGGTGAGCTTTGACGTCGGCAGCCGGTAGAAGGTGTTGTTGATCTCGGTGGTGTCGAAGTGCTGGGCGTAAAAGGCCAGGAACTTCTTTGGGGACAAGCCTTCAGGATAGAAACTCGGCCGCCACTCCGTATACGAAAAACCGGACGTCCCGAGGTGAATCGGAGTTTCATTGTCAGTCTCGATGACGTGGTGCCCAAGAGTCACTTTCTGCAAAATCCTGAATCAGTTCAGTGTAAACCCGCTCGAGAGGGGCAGACAGGCAGGTGCCACGAGGAGGCAGTGACTGTTGCGGGAGAAGGTTCGCTAAGTCCAAAGCGTTATCGCTGGCCGATCAATCTCAACCAGCAAATGACTGCAGGAAACTGAGCCCTGTAAGTGTTGAGCTGGTCAGTGCCGACCTCGCACCAACCATCGCCCGCGGTGGAACTCAGCATATCCGCGTTCCGCGAGACGATCTTCCCGTTGAGGCTGCGCAGCTCGATTGCTGTCGACTGCTTTCCCACACGCAGCTTCAGATATTCGGTTGTATAGACGAAATTTGTGGACACTTCCACGGCTCGCTTCTGTGGCGAAGCTATCTTTCCTGTCTTCCGAAAAAACAGTCTTTTCCGAAAAGGGGGGCAAATCATCCCTGTCCTGTTGTTTTGCGCCCGCGCATCCTACTCATTCAGAACCTCACCCGAAAGAAAATTCTGAACGAAATGCTCAAGTCGCTGATCCGTAAGCACTAACATCCTGCCATGAACCTGACTTCAGGACTTTCAAACCGCTGACGTGATGTGCAGGCGATTCAAAATGTTAGTTTTAGGTGCTATTTAACGTTGAAGAGGTGACTTCCTGTTCTATCTTCCAACATGTAAACTGTTAATAAGACATTAACTTCCGGCACTTGGCTCTCCTGTTTTCTCAATTGTTGAGAAGGTCTTGTGAAAAAGTCAAGAGATGGAGCCACGAAACAACTTCATACTGACAAGAAAAAGGAAATAACATAGGCAACGGCACTCGGACCGACGAAAGCAGACCGGAGACCGGGTATCCTGCACTCGTCGACCCGCTCGCTGTGGCCCGGCTACAGCCTGATCTACTTCCAGGGAGCAGCACCCCGACTCGCCACTCACCAGTTCAGGCCTTGGTTCGCCTTCTTTTCCAGACAAGTCCCTTCGCACTTCAGAAAGCGTACCAAGAGTCAGTATTTCGCGTATGTACGTTGATATTTATACATGTATTGCTTAGGTGACACATACACTATCTAGCAGAAGGCCTCTTTAAGACCATATCGGGCATGCACCAGCATGACAATAACATGTGTAATAGCAGTCAGTTATACTACTATTCCTGGGAAGTTCATTGAGAAATGTCGGCCGGCCGACGTTAGGATTGAATGGCGGCCGGGGCAACGATTAGGAATTGAGGCTTCTTGGGTGGTGATCTTCGACTGCTGTTTGAATCCTCAGATTCGCTTGAGAAGGGTGCGACTGAATTCTCTCCACGTCCCGTCGTTGAGGCGGACGGAGTCGACTATCTCAACCGAGCTATCGTTAACAATTCGGTATATGGTGCGACCCATCTGTGTCTCTTCAGTACCCCACAATGCTGTCAGCACGTTGTTTTCAAATACTGCACGAATCGGGTGTGCCGCGCCGCCGGAATCAAACCAATTCCCGCTGAACTTTGCGGCACCGATAGTCTTGTAGTAGGCGTGGCCTTCAAAGACCTCTGTCTTGCCTTGAGCGTTCTTCATCTCATTGCGAAAGTGCAGGTGGACAAACTTGTCGGCGAGGACCCGTTCCCAACTCATCCTCGGTCTGGAGTCCATCCCCATCGATCTTCCTTCTCCACTCCACTGCCCTAACAAGTGCTTTGGGAAGTCATCGGTCTGACTGGTGGCCATGGAGCTCTGTCCGAATGGGAGAAATACAAGGACCAGTACCATAGTGCGAAGTGACGTGCGGGCCAGTTTCATCTATTTACCTCCGAGAAATTGATATCTTGCTGTTGACGACTTTGCTTGACTTTCTCGCGAGCCTGTCGTTTTTGATGGCCGGGAGACGGTTCGAAAGAGAGTGTCTGAAACGGGCCCCGGCTTGGATGTTGCGTTCTCGGCCAGGGGGTGATTCTTGTCAATGTATCTTCACCGAGTGTCTTGGGTCGTGGTTGGCTGCTCGCTTTCGTTTGGTTCTTCGCCGGCGACAAGGACTGAGCGGGAACATTGCCCAAATCAGGCCGAAAAAGGATCATTCGGCGCGTGCGATGAGGAGGATCATAGAAAAACCAGTCAAGTTCGCTTTGGGTCCTCCCAGGTGTCGCCTTCCTGCCATCGATACCGAACTCGTGCGTCTGAATCAATCGCCAGACTCGACTCTTCTTCGTCCTTCAAGGCGCAACGACGGATCGCTGGAGTGGGCAATAAAGTGGATAACAACAGTAAAGGTCAGGAAAGGACAGGTGCAATCTTGAGAAAGAGTCTCGACCCGCTTCATCTCTCACGCCCTTGATCGCTGTCTGCATATGCCATTGTGTAATATACTGCTATTACTTATAGTTCAGTCGGGGATACTCATGTAATACATTACATATTATTATTTTCCTAGTAGAAGTCGTGAGACTTAATAGAGGTCCTCACCATTTCCAGAGGAAGTACCTTTAAAGCTTTGACAGAGATAGATGATTCGAGGTTCTGTAAGAGACCAACGATACAAAGTGCCGGAAAGTTTACAATAGTCGATCTTACCTGCTCAAACAGGTCAGGCATGACAATCACATTTACGATCCCAGTCTCATCCTCAAGTGAGAGAAAGACTATTCCCTTCGCTGTTCCCGGGCGTTGGCGACAGATGACCACGCCAGCTACCTGGACGAGCGCATTGTTGTGCAAACTGGCAAGTTTTGTCAGTGGAGTAACACACATGTCATTGAGGCGATTGCGAAGAAAAGCGATCGGATGCTTTCCAATCGAGACTCCTGTCAGCTTGAGATCAGTAACCACCCTCTCCATCTCTGTCATCTGCTCCAGTGGAGATCCTTCCTGTCTCTCTTCAATCTGGCTGAGCAACGGACCGACTGGCCGGCGCACCAGTTCCGCATCCCAAAGCGCATCCCTGCGGGTCGTAAGACGATGAGAACTGATTCGAAATAGCGCTCCCGCAGCACTCAGGTTGCGCAGTTCCTTCTTGTTCAGTTCGGGCACACGCTTACTCAGATCGTGCAGACTACTGAACTGCATCTGATTGCGCTCAGCAATCAACAACTGAGCTGTCTCGCGGCGAAACCCTCTGATGTAATTAAGCCCCAACCGTACACAAAGTTCCTCATTTCCATTCCGCTCCAGAGTGCACAGCCATTGCGACCGCTGTATATCCACCGGCAAAAAGTGCAATCCATGTCGCTGAGCATCATTGACAAGTGTCATTGGTGCATAAAAGCCCATTGGCTGATTGTTTAACATTGCTGCTGTAAATGCCCCTAAATAATGTGTTTTTAGATAGCCACTCGCATAAGCCAAGAGGGCAAAGCTGGCAGCGTGGGATTCAGGAAAGCCGTACATCGCAAACGAGATAATCGATCTTACAATTCGATCCTGGGCTTCACCGGTGATGCCGTTATCGTTCATCCCGCGTCGTAGATTCTCTTCAACCTGCTGCATTGCCACTTTCGACCGTTTGGACCCGCAGGCGCGACGCAATTCCTCGGCTTCACCGGCAGAGAAGTTAGCTACTGTCATAGCCATCCGCATCAATTGTTCCTGAAATAGTGGAACTCCTAGTGTTCTCGCCAGAACTGGTTCGAGAGAAGGATGAAGTGGCTCTGGTCGTTCTTTTCCCTGACGGCGACGAATATAAGGGCTGGCCATTTGACCGACTATTGGGCCAGGTCGGATGAGCGCCACCTGAACAACCAGGTCGTAGAAATGTACTGGCCGGGTTCGCGGAAGGCACGACATCTGTGCGCGTGATTCAACTTGGAACCATCCGACGGTATCGCCACGCTGCAAAGCTCCGTAGACTTTCTGATCATTGGCCGGTAGATGAGCAAGGTCGACATTTTCTGTGTAATGCTCGCGAATAAGGGTGATCGTATCACCCAGTACAGCCATCATCCCAAGCCCGAGCAGATCTACCTTGATGATCCCCATCTCGGCAATATCTTCCTTATCCCACTGTACGATGCTGCGACCTGGCATGGTCGCCGGTTCGAGCGGAACGAGTGCATCGAGAGCTCCCTGACAGATGACCATGCCTCCGGAATGCTGTCCGAGGTGGCGAGGGAGGTCCTGAATCCGTCGGTACAGATCAAGAAACTTCATCGTTAATGTGTCTTTTGATGAAAGCCCTGCCTCGGCGATCCTCTGCTCCAGCATCTCAGGCGCGATGTCCCATTCAAAATGTGGAACCAGCTTGCTCAGTAAATCCAGCTTCTCTTCCTCGAAACCCAGGACTTTACCAACCTCCCGGATCGCCATTCTTGAACGATAGGTGATGATGTTCGCCGTCATCGCAGCGCCACGCCGCCCATACTTCTCATAGACGTGCTGGATAACGCATTCACGGTCATCTCCGGATGCTAGATCCAAATCGATGTCAGGCCACTCCCCGCGCTCCTCTGAGAGAAATCTCTCAAAAAGAAGTTCCATTCCGATCGGATCGACTGCAGTAATGCCGAGCGAATAGCAGACTGCGCTGTTGGCGGCAGATCCACGACCTTGCACGAGAAACCCTTCCCGCCGGCAGAACTCAACCAATTCCCAGACAACCAGAAAGTATCCGGCAAGCCCAAGCCTCTCGATCATCCCCAGCTCGTGCTCGATCTGCTGCCGTACCCGACCGTCATAATTACCGTATCGCCAGATGGCACCTGCCTCGGAAAGCTTTCGGAGATAGGAATTCAGTGTCTCCCCAGCAGGGACAGTAGAGGTAGGAAACTGATAACCCAGATCCGCCATCGTGTACTCGATGCGGGATGACAGATCTCTTGTGTTGTCTATTGCCGCAGGGAGGTCACCAAAAAGAGAGGTCATCTGGCGTGCATCTTTAACAAACCGTTCAGCATTGCGACTGAGCAGACGTCCGGCTCTCTTGATCTTGACCTTGTTCCTGATACAGGTCAGGACATCGAGTAGCTCGCGCGAGTCTGGCCTGGCATAGCTGACGCCGTTGCTTGCTATCAACGGCAGCTTAAGACTTGCCGAGAGAGAGATCAGGGCCTGATTGCGATCCTCTTCGAATCGATCGTGGTGACGCTGCAATTCGACATAGACATTGGATGGTCCATAGATTCCGCTCAACTCATCGATCCGGGTGCGCGCGGCATCGATGCCCTGCGAGAACAATGTCCGTGCAATGGGTCCGTATTCATCCCCGGTGAGACAGATCAGCCCTTTTGCGTACTCAGCCAGGTCTTCCCTCGAAGCTGCTGCTTCTCCCTTCGGCGCTCTTAGTTTGATCTGTGAGAGGAGACGGCAAAGATTGCGATACCCTTCGCGTGTCTCGGCGATAAGAGGCAAAGCAGAGCCATCATCGAGGGTGATCTCAGCGCCGATATGAGCTTTGATTCCCTTCCCTCTGGCCGCCTTGTGAAAACGCACAGCACTCGAGATGTTGTCGCGATCAAGTATCGCGAGCGCGGGGAGATCACGCTCAGCACAGGCCTCGACGATCTCCTCTGGCAGACTCGCTCCAGCAAGAAAACTAAAAGCCGATCTGGCATGCAGCTCGATGAACATTTCCACCTGTTATGTTAATTGCCTAATTTCAATCGTAGACTCCTTCGAGGAACCATTGCTCACCGACGCATGCAACGCGGCAGACCTGGCCATCACCAAGACCCAAATCCCACTCTTCTCTCTCCCAGTAATTTGAGTTCCACCAATCTCCCGACAATCTCCAGGGTCCGGCAGCGTTAATGACTTTGCTAATAGTCTCTCCCGCTATCAACTTCACCGGACAGCTTTCTTTAATAATCAGTGTAGATTTGATTGGCGGATGGTAGTGACGCATTGAAAGAACAAGTGAACCAGCCTGCTTTCGCGGCATGTCATCAGTCTGAGGAGTCGAAAATGGGACCAGCCGGAAGGGATGTGGGTGATGAGAATCGATCAACTCGGGGACACCGACATTGTTCTCACCAACCATCGCGCGCAATCGTGCGAGTGTCATCTCCAGCTTTGCCGGCTCCGGTGTCGCTGGCAAAAAGAGACCGAATTGAACCCGGCGCGGAACAACTGTATGCACCGAGATTGCAATTACGCAGATGCCAGCCTGCGGTGGATGTTTCTCCAACTCGAAACGGACAATCCTGAGCAAAGGCTTGCTGGAGTCGAGTGGTAGTGGCAGTCTGATTGCTCGTTGATACCCGACCCCATCTTCGAGCTCCAGCAAGACGATCAGCTCATCTGCTGCCAGTCCCGCCATTACCAGCCGTGTGCACAACGATGTCAGAATCCGGCCGACGGCAAAGACCAGCCCATCAAGCAGAGCGATCGGATAATCAAGCTCCAGCCTCTCGACGAAGATACTGTCCGAACCAAGCTCGATGAGTGGTCGGTCGATTGCACCTCTTGCGAGCCTCTGCCATCTGATGGCTTCAGGGCCGAGTCGTTGCGCGACTCCCTCTTCAGAGAGCTTTGCGAACTGGCCCATGGTTCTCACACCCCACAGAGTGAGCGCCTCCGCCGCCTCCGGGGATAAGGGAAGAAGCCTGATACTAAGGCTGGAGAGCCGCTCTTCTGTTTCCGCCGGTCGGATGACTTCGAGCCCTGGTTTGCATAAAGCGATCAGAATTGCAGCATCAACATTGTGGGCAATGGCGACATTGGCCTCGATACCGGTGCGGACCACACGATCAATAATTATTTGGGCGATGACTTCTATCGGACCATAGAGCAATCCCAGCCCGGCGATCGAGAAGACAACCGTCTCGGGGTCCGTCAGTTCAGCTGTGGGCGCGAACCCAAGAGCACATTCCAGCAGAAGAGCTGAATCCTCTTTGCTGGATGCTACACCCATCGGAGCCCTGTGAATACACGCGTACATAACGGCAAAAAGAGTCTTCTTCAGTAAGCGCCTTAGGAGAGCCGCAGTGTGGCTATGAGCGATACCGATCCCTGGCGCATAGGCTTGATCTGCACCAATTCAAAGTTCAGACCACGGAATAATCCACTCCCGCCCCCGCGACTGACCCATAAGCTTTTTGCCGGCCGGACCCGCAGTTGCAATGAAGCACAACTGCGGGTCACTAGATCTCTGCCATGGATGACGAGGATTGTTGGCGTATGTTCGATGACGCGTCGGTACCGATACCAGAATGAGCTTGGGATGCGGCGCAGGACACGAAGTGAGACTCCGCCGAGATCAAGAGCAACGACGCCGAACCCGCCGGCTTGGAGTAAATGGTCAGCCGATCGCAGTGCGGCATCGAC
>JANNRD010000356.1:0-7072 GCA_031401095.1 Acidobacteriota bacterium | reverse complement strand
GGGACAAGCCCTGCCCCTACCGTTGGCAGCCTGCAGGCAGGTGTGCGTCTGGCAATGACAAATCCGGCCCGCGTGATATACTCCGGCCCGAGATGGAAAGGCCGGTCACCCTTAAGGAGGTGTGGCTTGATAGCACCCTCGGCCCACGAAATCACATTCTTACTCACCGCCTGGCGCGACGGTGACCAGGCGGCCCTCGATCGGCTGATGCCCCTGGTCTATGCCGAACTGCGCCGCCTGGCGCATCATCATATGAAGCGCGAAAACCCCGGCCACGTCTTGCAGACGACGGCCGTCGTCCACGAGGCCTACATTCGATTGCTTGGACAGAAAGATACTGACTGGCAGGGGCGGACTCACTTTTTCGCAGTCGCCGCAAAGGTGATGCGCAACTTATTGGTGGACCAGGCGCGCTCCCGTCTTTACGGCAAGCGAGGCGGCGGGGCGCGGCATGTGGAACTGGACCAAGTGGCGGTCATGGCGCCGGAACGTGACGCCGAATTATTGGCGCTGGACGAGGCGTTGGCACGGCTGGCTGAGTTGGACCCACGGAAGAGTCAGATTGTGGAGATGCGATACTTCGGCGGGCTGAGTGCGGCGGAGGCTGCGCAGGTGCTGGGGGTGTCGGAGATCACGGTCAAGCGCGATTGGTTAGCGGCTAAGGCATGGCTGCACCGCGAGTTGAGTCGGGAGGCGAGGGATGAATCCTGAGCGCTCTCCGGGCGCGATGGGCGTTGGAAGTCATCGAAGGTCCGCAGCGGGTAATACCAAGTGAGAATGATGTGCTCGTCGAGCCTCTGGACCAGTGTTCCGGTGAAGTTCAATGCGTGAAGTAGCAATACTGCGTTCTTGCTCGACCGGTGAGCTAACTGCCCCACACCGCCGCCCTATCTCCTCCTAGGAAACAAAACGCACCGCGTGATCCGGATTTGTCGGAATCATCGCGTATGTGAGTGGAGATTGTCAGCGTCAGGAGACCCAGGGACAAATTCCAAGGAGGCTCGACCCTTTTGATCCAGTAAGGAACGTGAGAGAGAAGCTATGAGAATAGCGAGACAGACGAAAGCCGTCGTATTGCTTGCACTAGTTATCTTTGCAAGCCATACCGAACCGAGCAGTGCAAAGATTGTGCAGGAGCCACCGAAAAAGGATGGCCAGGCGGCCAAGGAAAAGAAGGTCGAACTGTTTGCCCAATTGGGGCATTCAAAATATCTTCTGTCTTATGCCTTCTCGCCCGACGGGAAGTATCTGGTAACAGTCGGAGTTGACGGAACACGACTATGGGAGGTGACGACTGGTGAGGAACTGTGGGCGCATCATTTCCTGGGAGAAGTCTTTTTCTCGCCCGACGGCAAGTATCTAGTCTCAGAAAGCTTGGACGGGACAAGGTTGCTAAGGGAACTGGAGACTTTCGACGCTGTACGCGAGTTTCAGGGGCCTACTGAAGATCGCGAGTACTTTGTTAGAGCCGAACTCTCTCCGGACGGAAAGTACTTGCTCAAGTTTGACAATAAGAGAGTGCAAGTGGAGGAGGTCGAGACCGGTCGTGAAGTAAGTCGCTTCGAGTTTGTGTATGATCTTAGGGGATTCTCACCCGATGGAAAGTATCTGCTCGAGCTAAGTCAACTTAATGCCCTTCCCGTCAGCCAATTGGGACGGCCGCCTGACGATGGCACGGTGCGGTTGTGGGAAGTTGAGACGGGCCGAGGGCGTCGGTTCCGATCGAATTCGGCCGTTGTGCTTGTCGCGTTCTCCCAGGACGGCGGTAGTTTGCTAACAGCAGGCGACTATTCAGCGCGGAAATGGGAATTGGAAACCGGGCGCCTCGAGCGTCAGGTCCAGTTGGGACACAAGGAATGGTGGCGTTCAGATCACGCCTTCTCGCCTGACGGAAGATATTTCCTAATACTGGAAGAGCACAGTTCTGACATAGCTCCCGAGGACAAGGGACTAATGCTTCTTTGGAAGATGGAAACCGGTCGACAGTTGCGACGCCATTCTGTTGACCAGGCAGCATTCTCGCCTGACAGCAAGTATTTCCTAACAATAGAGTACGACGACAAGGCGCGACTCTGGGAGGTTGAGACCGGTCACCTGGTGCGTCAACTTTCGGCGAATTACGATCACCAGGCGATTCGTTGGATAGCCTTCTCGCCCGACGGCCGCTATTTCGTAACTGCAGAAGATGACATTTTGCGAATGTGGGATGTTGTGACCGGCCGCGAGGTGCGACAGTATCAGGCAAACGCCGTAGAAAAGGCGGCGTTCTCATTCTCACCCGACGGCAAGTACTTCCTAACAATAGCTGACGATAATAAGGTGAGGCTGTGGGAAGTTGAAACCGGCCATCAAGTTCGTCATTTCGAAATCCCAAAGGCCTCGCTCGCCAGCGATGGTCGATTGAATTTCTTTGACCGCAAGTATGCGCTGTTGTTTGAAGCGAAAGGGATAGGTGGAATATTCTCAATTACAATCGGTTCCATAACGAGACTGTTGGACGTCGAGACTGGGCTGGAAGTGCTCCAGGTTCCGAATCCATGTCCATCCGCCTACACGTGTGCCTTTTCACCAGACGGCAAGTATTCGCTGAGTAGCGGCTTCCTTTCAGGTGACGCGCACCTCTTGGATGTCTCAACGGGAAAGGAACTATGTCAGCTGATCTCGTTTGACGACGGCAACTGGGTGGTGGTCGACCCCGAGGGCCGCTTCGACACCGGCAATCTCGAGGAGATCAAAGGGCTCAATTGGAGAATCCCAGATGACCCTTTGCACCTGCTCCCTCTGGAAATCTTCACACGCGACTATTATGAACCGCGCCTGCTGCCTCGCATTCTTAGCGGTGAGGTCTTCAAGCCTGTTAGCAAAATCCTCGACCTCAATCGAGTCCAGCCTGCTGTAGAGATTGCGGCCGTAGAGCGTGACAGAGATCATCCCGACCGGATCAACGTCAGCGTGAAGGTCGCTCGAGCGAGCAGCAGCAGCCAAAAGGATGCAGCAGGCAGGCCACTAGCCACCGGTGTCTACGACCTTCGCCTTTTCCGCGATGGTCAGATTGTTGCTCAGATACCAGAGCCCGCTTCGCAGATCGCCACCAATGACCGGGGATTGATCGAATGGCGCAATCGGAACCGCGTCAGGCTCGATGCGGACGGAATGACAACCATCACATTCAGAGACATCAAGCTACCGCGCCAGGTCGATGCCAAGCAAGTGGAGCTTACCGCCTACGCGTTCAATGAGGACCGCGTCAGGAGCAAAACCGCTCATCACACGTTTGAACTCCCCGCCGACCTTCCGCCAATCAAAGGCCGCGCCTATGTCATCGCCGTCGGCGTCAACGTCTTTGAGGAGCCGGCCTTCAACCTTAACTTCTCCGTCAACGACGCGCGGAGTGTGTTGCAGACTTTGGGCAAGGGACTTGTCGCCGGTAGCATTTATGAGGAGGTGGTTCAAGTCCCACTGATCTCCGACTGCCAACTCCAGCCTGGTGATATTCAAGCTACAAAGGCGAACTTCAAAGCAGTCATCGACCTGCTGGCTGGTCGCAAGCCCGACTTCGAATCCCTCAAGGCGATACCAACTGAATTGGCTGCCAAGCTACGCGAAGCGCGGCCGGAAGATATGGTGTTGATCTCGCTTTCGACTCACGGCTACGCTGACTCGGACGGCAACTTCTACTGCGTGCTCTCGGACACGGGCAAGGTTGGCGACAGGAAGGTCAGTGAAGAGTTGCTGAAGAGGATGGCGCCGCGCTTCGTGTCCAGCGAGGAGTTGTCCTTGTGGTTGCGGGATGTGGATGCTGGCGAAATGCTGATGATCGTCGACGCCTGCCACTCGGCGGCGCTCGCGGGGCGAGAGTTCAAGCCGGGGCCGATGGGCAGCCGGGGACTGGGGCAGTTGTCCTACGACAAGGGGATGCGCATCCTGACCGCGACGCAAGCCGATAACGTAGCGCTTGGGTCCGGGGCGCTGCGGCAAGGCTTGTTGACTTACGCGCTGGTGCGGGATGGGCTGGAGAAAGGCAAAGCTGACTACGCACCCGCGGACGGGAAGGTGTCGGTTAAGGAGTGGCTCCAGTTCGGCGAGCAGCAGGTGCCGCGCCTCTACGAACAGATCAAGAAGGGCGAGATGAAAGAGTTGGTGCAACCGCGGGCAACAGCCAAGAGTCGCAGTTGTGTAGCCGACAAGCGGTTCAATGTTAAGGAACTCACGACGAGCAAGGTCAAGGTGCAGAAGCCTTCGCTATTTGATTTTTCTCGGGCAAAGCGAGATACGCTGCTGTTCAACCTGGGGAACAAGTAAGCAGTGACCAAGATGAGCATCAAAGCCCATTTGAGTCGAGATTCTCCGCGTTAGGAGACCCATGAGTCCAAAGAGAATCGCGGCCCGTATGCATCCGGTTAACGGACGTTGAGAGAGAAGCTATGAGAATAGCGAGACAGACGAAAGCCGTCGTATTGCTTGCACTAGTCATCATTGCAACCCATACCCAATCGGGCAGTGCAAAGATTGTGCAGGAGGCACCGAAAAAGGATGGGCAGGCGGCGAAGGAAAAGAAGGTGGAACTCGTCGTCCAGTATGGGCATTCATCTGACATTGATCACGCCGTCTTCTCACCGGACGGAAGGTACCTTGGGACAATGAGCGACGACGGGTCGCGAGTCTGGGATGTGGCGAGTGGTGATCAACTGTGGTCGTCGAGTGATCTCGAGATATTGTGTTTCTCGCCGGACAGTAGGTATCTAGTCTCGGTAAGCATCGACGGGACAGTTTGGCTGAGAGAGATGGGTACTTTCGAAGTTGTTCGCGAGTTTCACGGGCCTCTTGAGACTATGCATATGGATCGCGCCACTTTCTCTCCCGACGGAAGATATTTTCTGGAAACACACTTTAGCGGTGTACATGACGTAGAGATTTGGGAAGTAGAAACCGGACGTGAGGTACGTAGTTTCGGCTACTCGGCGGCGGCGTTCTCACCTGACAGCAAATTCGTTCTAACGGGCGAGAACAGCACTCTGTGGGACATAGAGAGCGGTCGTGAAGTGCGTAGGTTCGGTGGACCCTCAGAGAAACTAGCGTTCTTGCCCGGTGGCGAGCACGTGTTGACCATAGATGATGAAGCGGCACGGCTGTGGGAAGTCAAGACCGCGCGTCAGGTGCGCCACTTTTCTCGCACCCGAGAGGAAACTGTAGACCTAGATGGCAACAAACGGACTTATGGCGGCCATGTGGAGTTCTCAGCGGATGCAAGGTTTCTTGCGACAGAGATTCACGGCGGCGGGTTTCGACTTTGGGAAGTGGAGACCGGCGGTGAACTGCGACATTTCGACGGTTCCGCCGCAGAGCTCACATTCTCACCGGACGGAAAGCGTTTGCTCGTGCGTCGCTTGGGTGATCCGGTTGCAGGCGGCGCCAGGCCCCCTAGTGAATGGGCGCATGTGGCGGAAGTCGAGACCGGTCGTGAAGTAAGTCGCTTCCAGGGCTTCGAAGTTGATAGTGCGCTTTTTGGATTCTCACCCGATGGCAAGTATTTGTTGCTAAAGCCCTCCAACATCGGTCAGACAATGCGATTGTGGGAGGTGGAGCGGGGCCGAGAGGTCCGCCAGTTCCGATCGAGTTCGATGGTTATTGATGGCGCCTTCTCTCCGAAGGAAGCTGGTTTGCTGACTGTAGGGTTCTCTACAGTGCGAAAATGGGACCGCGAAACCGGGCGTCAGGTGGCTCAGGTCCAGGCAGACAGTGGATTTTCGTTCCTTAATGACGGTTGGTTGTCAGATGGAGGATTCTCGTCAGATGGAAGATACTTCCTAATACTCGAGAGTTCTCTTCCAGATTTGAAAGACAAGAGCGCAATCCTTTGGGAGGCTGAAACCGGTCGACGGTTTCGGCGGGACTCTGTCAAAGTCGCAGCCTTCTCGCCTGACAACAGGTACTTCCTAACCATAGAGTCTGATGACAAGGCGCGCCTATGGGAGGCTGACAGCGGTCACTTGGTGCGCCAGCTTGCTGCGAATTACGATCACCAGAATATCCATGGGATGGCGTTCTCGCCCGACGGACGGCATTTCCTAACAGCAGAACCTAACAGCATCCGAATGTGGGATGTTGTCACCGGTCGCGAAGTGCGACAGTTTCGCGCAAACAAAGTAGGTGCTTTCTCATTCTCACCTGACGGTAAGTATTTACTGGCAGTAGATGATGACTATCAAGCGAGCCTGTGGGGTGTCGAAGACGGCAATGAAGTTCGCCAGATAAAGATTCCCAGGGACTCAATTTGGATCGGACTCGCTCGATTGAATTTCTTCGACCGGATCCATGCGCAGTTGGTCGAAACTGAAAGCCCCAGGGAGACGAGGGATGCACCCCTTTTTGCATTCACTTCGGTGACGAGGCTGTTGGACGTCGAGACTGGGCAAGTGGTGCGCCAGGTTCCGAATCCCTGCCCAAAAGCCTACTCTTGTGCTTTTTCGCCCGACGGCAGGTATTCGCTCAGTAGCGGCCTCTTTGGAGGTGCCACTCACCTCCTGGATGTCGCAACTGGAAAGGAACTATGTCAGTTGATCTCATTCGACGACGGCAACTGGGTAGTCGTGGATCCCGAAGGCCGCTTTGATGCGAGTAATCTCGAGGAGATGACAGGTCTGCGCTGGAGGATCCCCGATGATCCGTTGCACCTACTCCCGCTGGAAATCTTTGCGCGCGACTATTATGAACCGCGCCTGCTGCCTCGCATTCTTAGCGGCGAGGTCTTCAAACCCGTCAGTAACATTCTTGACCTCAATCGAGTCCAGCCTGCGGTTGAGATCGCTGCCGTCGAGCGGGACAGGGATCATTCAGACCGTATCAACGTCACAGTGAAGGTCGCTCAAGCAAGCAGCAGTAGGCAAAAGGATGCTGCAGGAAGGCCACTAGCCACCGGTGTCTACGACCTTCGCCTTTTCCGCGATGGTCAGATTGTTGCTCAAACCCCAGAGCCCGACTCGCAGTTCACCACCACTGACCGCGGATTGGTCGAATGGCGCAACCGGAACCGTGTAAAGCTGGGAGAAGACGGCACGGCAACCGTCACCTT
>JANNRD010000355.1:0-4973 GCA_031401095.1 Acidobacteriota bacterium | reverse complement strand
AAGTGTTGAACCACTTCTCGACCGTCCTCGGTCCGCTATTTGGATCCCCGACTAGATTGGGACGATTCGGCAATCCTGTCAGCGAGACGTCTACCGGTTCGAAGACCGAAAACGGTACTCCGCTGTTGACCGTACCAATCGTGTTGAATTGCCACCCCTTGGCGACTATTCCTGCAGGTCCGGTCAGATTCTTTCCAAAAGGAAGCTCGTAGACGACGCTGACAACAAAGCGGTGCCGTTGCTCAAAGGCGGCGCGACCGCGATCCAGCTTGAGGTTTGCTGCGGAAATCTGGATTTGGCTTTCGCCTGGATTGCCGGCCAGATTGTAATAGGAAATGAAGTCAATCGCTTTCGACCATGTATAGTTTGTCCGAAGCGCTAACCCGTGGTTGAAGCGTCGATTCAAACTGACTTGCAGCGCGTTGTAGCTCGAAGAGGATTCAGTCGAAACCAAAGTAACGCCGGCAAAGGTCGGGCCGAACCGTGTTCGCCGAGCGTTGGTGTTCGCGATTGTCGCGCCGGGGCCATAAATCGCTGGATTGACCTGCAAGTTGCGGACCAGCTTGGTGCCCTTCGTGCCGACATAGCCGGCTTCCGCCATCAGGCCGAATGGCAATTCATGTTGTACCGTGAGATTCCAGGACTGTGCATATGGAGTCGACAGTTCCGGGTCAATAAACGTTGCGGTGATCGGTGTCGCATACGCGAAACTCGTCGCGAGAAAGGGGTTCGTCGTCCCAGTATAGGGGTCGCCAAATCCCTTTGGGATAACTATGACCGCTGTCTTGAAGAACGGTGGCGCGGCAAATCCCTGCAACTGCGCGTTACCAAAGATCGCATCGTAGGAGATCCCATAGCCGCCCCGAATGCTTGTCTTGCCATTGCCGAAGACGTCCCAGGCGAAACCGATGCGCGGCGCAAAGTTGTTCTTATCCCGCTCGACAATGCCTCGTGGCACGCCAGCATCGCCAGGGTAGAGCAGTCCCGCCGGCGCAGTGGGATTCAGCTGAGATTTCTGTCCTGGCGCAAATGCCACCATCCGATCTTTCTTCTCGATGAGGGGGGTGTTTGCCTCATAGCGGAGCCCGAGATTGAGCGTCAGACGCGGATGAATTCTAAAGTTGTCCTGGACGAAGGCATCGTATGACGAGGTCGTCCACGTTCTGTCTGTCTGCTCAAACTGGGTAAAAACCGTTGGTAAGCCCAGCAGGAAATCGGCAAAGGAGTTGCTTGTCAGGGCACCCTGAAAATCGAAGACACCGTTTGGCCGCGTAGTCAGGATGCTGTCATAAATGTTGCGCCTGATGTCGAGGCCGAATGAGAGCGAGTGACGGTTCAGCGTCCATGCTAACTTCTCCGCGAGTTGATACGTTTGCGAGTAATTGTTGTTCGGCCCTGAATCAGGATTTCCAACACTGGAGAATCCAGTGATATTGAGCGTCGCAGGCCCTTCAAATTCCGATGCTGTCGTCGGATATATGAACCCGAGCGCACTGAGGCTGGAGTGTGTCAACGGCGAGCTGTTTGAAAAACGACTGCGCAGGTAGTTGAATCTGAATTCGTTGATCAGGCTTGGAGAAAAGACGTGCGTGTCGGTCAAAAGTAGACTCTGCGCTCTGCGGGTGTTGCTGATTCCAAAGCCGGGGACCAGTACCGGTGCCCGTAGTGCGTCAGCGCCGGCATAGTCGGTGAAGATGTATCTTCCATAAAGACTATTGCTCGCAGTCAAGGCATGATCGATTCGAGCGCCGAACTGATTCCGGTCATCTTTCAGACTTGGCGATGAAGTGTACGAGCCGCGGAGGCCATTAGGCAGCGGAAAAAACTCGAGATACTTCTTCGAAATCGAATTGAAGCGCTCCGTCGGAATGATACTACCGACGAAACACGAAGCCTGATAGTTGACTCCGGGTTGCGGGCTGGCCGGAGTCGCTTGACACAACCCGGTCTTGAGCGGGTCGCGGATGAACTGGGATAGGCTGGAAAGATTTCCCTGACGTTGCTCCTGTGTCGGAACCGTTGTCCCGCGGGTCAGCCCCTGGCGGTTTCGGAATCCCTCATAATAAGCAAAGAATTGAGTCTTGTTGCGTAAGATCGGTCCACCGAGGGTCCCGCCGAATTGATTCTGCTTGAGCGGCGGGATCCCCTTTGCAAAGAAATTGCGGGCATCAAGAGCGTCATTGCGCAGGAACTCGTAGACACCGCCATGAAACTCGTTGCTTCCAGCGCGGGTGATGATATTGACGATTGAGCCTGCGCTTTGTCCGAACTCAGCGCTGAAGCTGTTAGTGATAATGCTGAATTCCTGCAGCGCGTCCGGGGGTGGCCGCAGGGCTGAACCCGAATTGTAGACGTCGTTGTTGCTCGCACCATCAATCATGAATCGATTGCTGCGCGTCGGCAATCCGTTGACAGAAAAGCCCTGATCGGCGCCGAGCCCACCTTGTCCAGCTGCTTGCACGGTTGTTAGAGGAACGACACCCGGCAGGAGAAGGCCGAGTTGCAGGAAATTCCGGCCGTTAAGCGGCAGGTCAACTAGTTGCTTCTGGCTTACAACGTGGCTTAAAGCCGACGAGGTGGTTTCTACCTGACCCGCATCGCTGGTGACCGTCACCGTTTCTGTCTGCGCACCGACCTCCATCTTGATGTCAGTCCGCACATTGCCGTTGACTGACAGTTGGATTCCCTGACGCACGAATGTCTTGAAACCGCCGCGCTCAGCCTTAATCCAATAGGTTCCCACGGGCAGCAGGAGGGCGAAAAAGTCACCGTCACTGTTGGTCGGAACCCTGCGGGAAATCCCGGTCTCCCTATTCGTTACCTCGACCGTCAAATTCGGCAGGACCGCTCCGTTGGGATCTGTCACCCGTCCGAAAATCCTCCCGGTAGTCTCCTGACCATAAGCAGTCGCCGGAGACAGACAGATTGACAGGCAGATTGAGATGCAACTTGACGCAATGCAGAACCATCCGAATTTACGGAACAGCATGCTTTACCCTTTCCTGAAGAGACAGACCGTATTCTTATTCCGAGCCCGAAAGCAGGAGGATGGCACCACTGCGCGGCCGCACGACGCCCCGCTCGGCCTTGACGACTCTTCGACTCCTTGTCGATAGGATCGCGCTACGTCAGGCTTCCACTGCGTAGACTTGCCCAAGTGACTGGTCGCAATACCCGGAGATCCGACTAGGATTCACTACGATGATTTTCCCTGGATCCAAGAGGTGAGCAGCTTTCGCAGCTGCCACGAGACTAATCCCCCATCCCGTGCGGTGTATGATCCAGTGCTCTTGGCCAGAAGTCTTGACCGAAATAGGATTTTATCTTTGCAAAATGCTGTCTGGTAGCGCGGATCTCATTCCGGTGAGCGCTGGAGCGGTCCGGCACATCCCTCCGAAAGCCTCTAGAGAACCCGTGAACCTCTTTCTCTCCGTGACATCTCGGCGGCGCGACTTGCGCGGACCAGCAACAACAGAACAGCGGGTAATGAGCCACCAATGCCTGGTGATTGAAACAAGTCGCTCTCGCCATTAGAATGCGACTGGTGCAGGTCGACGCGCCAGTTCGACAACAACTAGACGCCCGCTAGACGGCTTGTGCGTTGAGCAAAACTCACGGTTGTGCTGAAAGCTTCGGAACATCTCGAGTGGAGTGGGCGCAATCAGACCGCGCGGGTCTTGTTCTGTCCAAGGAGTGGATGCTGTGAATCTCGCCTTTCGCTGCCTGCCGATTCTTGCCGTGTTGTGCGCCTGTTTGAGTTCGCCTGGTAGTCAAAATGTCGGTGCAAACGTGTTTGCCCCCGAGACATGGCAGCAACTCACGCGATCACTCGAGAAGAGTATTCCTGTCCTCATGAGAGAAAAGAAAGTGCCGGGGCTGGCGATAGCGTTGGTGCGCGATTCAACAACCGTCTGGCATCACTCCTTCGGCGTAGGAAATACTGAGACCGGAGAGCCGGTCGGCGACGAGACGATCTTTGAAGCTGCTTCATTAGGCAAACCGGTTTTCGCTTATGCCGTGCTGAGACTGGCCGAGATCGGAAAGCTCGATCTGGATGCACCACTCGTTGGTTACCTCACCGGCGCGAGCATCCCCGGCAACCCGCTGTTTGCCTATGATGCGGTGCGGAGCGATCCGCTCTTGCAGAAAGTCACAGCGCGCCATGTTCTCAGTCACACTTCGGGGCTACCCAACTGGGATAAGCCGCTGAAGGTCTATTTCACACCGGGCGAGAAGTTCAGCTATTCAGGTCAGGGCTTCGTCTTTCTGCAGTTCGTCGTCGAGCGTCTGTCGGGACAGCCACTCGACGAGTTCATGCAGGCGGTCGTTTTCAATCCGCTTGGAATGAAGAGCAGTAGTTTCGACTGCAACAAAGAGTGCAAGCGGCTGAAAGCCACCGGCCACTGGTCATCGGGTGCAGCCTTCGCGAGGGAGATGCCAGTCGCGAGTGCGGCGGCCAGCCTACACACGACGGCACAAGATTACGCGAGGTTTCTAGTGGCGGCGATGAACGGGAGAGGGTTGAAGAAGGAGTCGCTGCACCGGATGCTGACACCCCAGATCAGGGTTGATGAAGGCTGCGTCAGTTGTCTTGATCGCGGCGCTGGACGGTTTTCAGAGTCGCTTTCCTGGGGGCTGGGGTGGGGGCTGCGACAAACGAAAGAAGATCTCAGCTTGTGGCATTGGGGAAACAACGCAGGGCTTTTCAATGCATACACTCAGACATCCCAAAGGCGAAGCCTTGGGCTGATCGCGCTGACCAATAACGGCAACGGCCTTTCGCTGATTTCTGAAATTGTCCGCCAGGTCTTTGGTCAGGATCAGCCCGCTCTGGATTGGATCAAAAACCGCTAAGTGCAGGACAGCAGGCCTCGAGTTCTCCGGACGGCTCAGCAGGTTCTTGCCAGGATTGGGATCGCTTCGCGCCTAACTCACAGCCGCGCCCCTTGTTTCGACGTAGACCGCGTAGAGCG
>JANNRD010000354.1:0-15454 GCA_031401095.1 Acidobacteriota bacterium | reverse complement strand
GCTCGACATCGAAAAGACGCCGGAAGACAGCTGCATTACCAGGAACCGCCGATGTCCTCCCAATCAGACCAGAACCAGGCCGACCCGGATGCGCGGGTCACCGAAGCCGTCAGTTCCACAGGACTGAGCCAGACTCTCGGGCCGGGATTCAGACTCAATGGGCGCTACTTGATCGATCGCGAGCTCGGTCGTGGCGGAATCGGTGTCGTCTATCTCGCACACGACGAACGACTCCATTCCATGCCGGTGGTCATCAAGTTCCTGCTCGACGCTTCGGTCGAAAACTCGTGGCTTGCGACAAAGTTTCTTCAGGAAGCGGAAGCCTTGACTCGGATCAATCACCCGAGTGTTGTCAAAGTCATCGATCGCGACACCTCCGCTGACGGTCGGCCATTCTTCGTCATGGAGTTTGTCAGCGGTCGGCCGCTACGGTCGGTGATGAGAACGGGTGGCATGGATTTCCGCGACGCTGCACCCATCATCCGCCAGCTCGGACAGGCGCTCGCTGCGGCACATCAACAGGGCGTGGTGCATCGCGACCTCAAACCCGAGAACATTCTGCTGCAGCATCTGAGCGTCGGCGAGGAGCAGGTCAAGCTGATTGACTTCGGGATCGCCAAGGTGCGTGACTCGCAATCGGGTGCCGCCACCGAAGTCTCGATGATCGCGGGATCGTTGCAGTACATCGCTCCGGAGCAGGTCAACTCGCAACCTGTCTCGGCGGCAACCGACATCTACTCCCTCGCCATCGTTGCCTATGAGATGCTCACGGGTCGGCGTCCATTCGATACCAGCGCAACAGGCTACCTTGCTGCAGTGCAACAGTTGGCGCAGTTGCAACGCGATGAGCGAATGATCGCCCCGCGCGTGCTGCGTTCAGAGCTGCCTGAAGGTGCTGATTCGCTCATTCGGAGCGCGTTGTCGTTTGACCCCGCAAGACGTCCTCAGGACGCGAGAATCTTCGCGGACCAACTCGCGCTAGCTCTTGCGGATATCCGGGCCACGAGCAGCGTTTCCAAAGCGTTATCGAAGAAACCGAGGAGGTCAACGGGGCCGACGGGCAACGCGGAGTTGACGGAGGTCCTCAGCGGCGCAGCGCTACAAGCGGAGGTACAGATTCAGACAGAGCCAGCCACTCAGCCGGGGTCGCGGCCGGTGAGGGTTGTTCTCTGGAGTGTGCTTGGGGCGGCGCTGCTGACGATACTGGTCGCCGCCCTTCTCTTTGGTCTCGTCCCTGGTCTGAAGAAGCCGGCGGGTGAAGTATCGCAAGGCGAGCAGCAAGGCCACATTATCGCGCCATCGGACCTCACTCTGGCGTATTCAGTGACGGTGCAGAAAGATCCTCGACGGTATCCGGGCAGCAAGCCATTTCAGCTTCCTGGCGAAGTGATCTTCTCGCCGGGGGACCGGATTCATCTTAATTTCTCGAGCCCCCAGGCCGGCCACCTCTACATCATCAACGAGGGCCCCGGCGATGCCAGCGGAGCATCCACTTACAACGCGCTCTACCCTTCCGCCTCGAGCCGCAGCGGTTCAGCGATCGTTGTTGGAGACTTGATCCAAATTCCCGAGCGGGGCGACGGATTTGTCTTCGACAATCAGGAAGGCGTCGAAAGACTCTGGATTGTCTTTAGTTCCTCACCGCTCAGCCTGCTTGAATCTGTCAAGCGCTGGGCCAATCCTGACGACAAGGGACAGATCCATGATAGAAGTGAGGTCGACGCGCTGCGAAGTCTTTTTTCGGAACAGTCGCGGACACAGCCCGCTGCCGAGAAGGATGAGACGACAAAGCAGACTACGCTGCACGGCAAGGGCCCCGTGCTCGTCCGACTTGTGAAGATGGAGCATCACTGATCTGATAGTCCACCGGAGGAACGCTACTTTGAGGAACCTGCCTAGCGGGATCTGCCATTGGATTCTGGCGGCTTTGATGATCCAGTCGCCTCTCATGGCGCAGGACCGGCCGCGCATTCTTGTCCCGGAGGAAGGAAAGGCCGAGGTCAGGAAACAAGAGCGGCGAACTGGAGTGACGCGACCAGAGCTGGTCCTCCAGGCCGGTGTCACTGTGCCCGCGACGATCATTGCCTACAGTCCCGACGGACGGCTGATCGCATCGATGAGCTTTCAGGGCGGCTCGATCAAACTGTGGGAAGCGGCCTCCGGGCGTGAACTCTGCAGCCTCAACCTCGGCACGAGAAGTGCCATCACGAGTGCGGTCAATTCCTCATTCGTTTTCACTCCTGATGCGAAGGCCCTGCTCTCGATTGGCGCCGGGGTGCTCAAGCAGTGGGACACCAGCACTGGCTCCGAACAGAGATCGATCACATTCAACAACGGACAGGAATTCGGGGCCGCATCATTTAGCGGCGATGGTCGGACCCTCGTCGCGACGGCTGAAACACGAATGTCGCTTGGTGTCTACGACGTGGCCACTGGCAAAGCCTTGCAGAAGCTGGATCTCGATTTGAACGGCGGCCAGCAGATTCACGCTTTCGCGCTCAGCTTCGATGGGAAGATTCTGGCGACATCGGAGGAGTCGCGCCAGGCGGGGGCCGACACAACCAGCCTGGTGCTGCGTGACGTGACAAGCTGGCGTGTGCTTCGCAGCGTCAAGGTCACCGAGGAGAAGTCTCGAGGAAGGGCTGCGCTTTCGGGACCAATCAGGTCGGTCCAACCATCCCGTGTCATTCGGTTCACGCCAGACGGCCGCAACGTCGTCATGGCGATCCGCGACGTGACCTCCGAACAGACGTTGGGTTCGATCATCTCTCGACCCCTTGAACAACAGAACACGATCAAGATATGGGATGTTGCCTCCGGGCGCGAATTGCAGTCTGTAGTTCTGCCGACCGGTGCGGGAGGATTTGTAAAGCCCGAGCTGGCAGAGTTTCTGACTGGGAATTCCATCGCCGTTGACGGGAAGGGCAGCCTCTTCGCTGCTGTCACAAATGAACAGACCGTTCGCATTTTTGAAACTGCTACTGGTCAAGTGAGAACGACCATCAGCGGACATGGCGCGGACGTCAGCGCGGTAGCCTTTAGCCCCGACGGTACTCGAGCGATAACCTCGGGGCTCGATAGCACCATTCGGATGTGGGATCTCGCGACTGGGACAGCATCGACTCCTCCGAAGCTGGTACTTTCCCTCGGCAGTGGCGCAATCCCGGTGACCAGTCTTGCCTTTGGTCAGGATGGCCGCAGTCTGACAGTCAGTGGGAGCTACTCGGTCAATGTCTGGGAGTTTGCAACGGGTGCCTCGCTCAGAACGCTCGAACTCCCCAAGCCCTCAGGGCGCATCGAGGACTTGATAAGACAACGTCAGAGCACGTATCTGGGGGATGGGGGTCAGTTTGTCGTCTCGGAGGGGACGGCGGGAGAGATTCACGTCTGGGATGCTCGCACCGGTCGAGAAGTGCGGTCGCTCAAGCGTCAGGCCGGTAGATCGATATCCGGTGGTGCAGTCAGTGCCGACGGCAAATTGCTTGCACTGCCCGACGAAGTGGCACCCTCAGCCGTTGCGTCGCTGCCACCCGGGTCGACTTCGCCATCTCCGACCAATCAGCCGATGGCCATTCCCTTCCCTCTCCCGAGCGCTGATCCATCCCAGAAGAAAGCTGGAGAGAAGGACGACAAGAAACGCGACAAGGCCGCACGACAGCAGCAGGATGCTCTCAAGGAGATGGAGAAGATGGCCAAATCTGGCAAGATGCCGGCCGGCATGCCCGATTTGTCCCAAATGCAAAAGATACTTGAAGCGGCACAAAGTGGTGACATGGGGAAGATTCAGGAAGCGGCCACGCAGGTGGCGGTGTCGCTGCCTGGCGGGTTCGGTTCCCAGGCCAATGCACCGACTGGCGTCAGGCTCTTCAGAGTTGAGGACGGCAAGGAAATTGGCTCGTTCGGAGGCACCAGATCGTTTTCGCCTGTCGAACACGCCTCGATCGCTTTCAGCCAGGACGGTCGTCTTGTCGCCTCCACAATCGATGGACCGAGAATCAGAATCAACGAGACAGCCAGTGGTCGGGAACTATCGGTGGTGGTCGCGACCCGCGCCATGAATATCGAACGGATTCTCCTGAGCCCGGATTCGCGGCTCCTCGCGGCCGCTGTCATGGAGACAAAGCCCGGCGTCAACCTGACCCAGATCAGCGCCGACTTCGGTGTCGGCGGTATCTTCGACTTCGCGTTGAGAATCTGGGATATTTCTGATCCGTCAAAACCGCGAGAGCTTCGCGCCCTGACCGGCCATACAGGCATGGTCTCGGCTCTTGCGTTTAGCAGGGACGGACGAACTCTCGTGTCCGGTGGATACGACGGGACCGTCAGGCTGTGGGACGTGGAACGCGGAAGCGAGCGTCGCCTTCTCACAGGACATAGTCTTGCCGTCAGTGCAGTTCAATTCAACGCTGACGGCAGCCAGTTGGTCTCTGGAAGCGATGACGGCAGTGCGCGACTCTGGCAGACGGAGACAGGTGAGTTGCTCTGCACCCTGGTAACCCTCAACCGCGGGGCGGACTGGCTGGTGATCACTCCGGATGGGCTCTTTGACGGCACACCCGATGCGTGGAAACAGCTCCTCTGGCGGTTTTCTCCAAACATCTTCGATGTCACACCAGTTGAAGTGTTTTTCAATGAGTTCTATTACCCGGGATTGCTGACGGCACTCTCTTCAGGCACCCGTCCGCGCGCCACGACCGATGTCGCACAGAAGGATCGCCGCCAGCCGATAGTCAATCTGGCAAGGGCAGATGGCCTGCCGATTGCTGCAGCCGTTGCGACTCGAGCTGTGAAGGTCCGTGTCGAGGTGCGTGGACAGGCTCCTGCTGATCAAAGCATGGTTGGCGCGCCGGCTAGTGCCCCGGTTGGTGCGCCGGTTGGTGCGCCGGTTGGTGCAAGTGATGTCCGGCTCTTTCGCAACGGAACGCTGGTTAAGGTCTGGCGCGGCGACGTTCTCAAGGGACAGAATCAGATCGCTCTCGAGACAGAAGTGCCGATCGTCGCGGGAGAGAATCGTTTGATGGCGTACGCGTTTAATCGTGACAACGTCAAGAGCCTTGACGCGACACTCGTTCTGACCGGGGCAAATGAGCTGAAGCGGAAAGGGACAGCCTACATCCTTGCATTTGGCGTCAAC
The DNA here is from genome assembly GCA_031401095.1 of Acidobacteriota bacterium. Taxonomy (GTDB): domain Bacteria; phylum Acidobacteriota; class Blastocatellia; order RBC074; family RBC074; genus JANNRD01. The sequence goes on along the minus strand of JANNRD010000354.1, from coordinate 10,320 downwards.
CGCTACGCCAATGAACAGTACAATCTCAAGTATGCAGTTCCCGACGCACGCTCCTTCGCCGAGGAGTTGCGCACGCAGCAGACGCGGATTGGACAGTACGAACACATCGAAGTCATCACACTGACTGACCAGGACGTGACCAAGGCCAACATCCTCATGGCGCTAAGGGGGCTTTCAAGTTCGAGCCAGATTGCGCTTCCCCCGGCACTTTCGCGGATCAAACCAGCGCAACCCGAGGATGCTGTGATCATTTATTTCGCGGGGCATGGAACTGCGCGCGGCGCGAGGTTTTATCTGGTGCCTCACGACCTTGGGTACGCGGGTTCGCGAACCGCGATAGACGCACAGGCGGTAGAAACTATCCTTGCCCACAGCGTTTCGGATCTCGAGCTGGAGGCGGCGATCGAGAGCCTCGATGCTGAACGGCTGCTGCTTGTCATCGATGCCTGCAACTCCGGGCAGGCGCTCGAGGCTGAAGAAAAGCGCCGCGGCCCGATGAATTCGAAGGGGCTCGCGCAACTGGCCTACGAGAAGGGTCTTTACATTCTGACCGCGGCGCAAAGCTATCAGGCGGCTCTCGAAGCCTCCGAACTGGGGCACGGTTATCTGACTTACGCTCTGGTAGAGGAGGGGCTCAAGCAAGGACTGGCTGACCGCGATTCCAAGGATGGCCAGATTCTCGGCCGCGAGTGGTTCAACTATGCAACCGAACGCGTGCCGCAGATGCAGGAGAAGGGGATGCGATCATCTCGATTGCTTCTCTTTGTCGAGGGTGAGGAGAGCATCAAGGACCCGTCGCGACGGAGCATTCAGCGGCCAAGGGTCTTTTATCGGCGCGAACTCGAAACCAAGCCGATGATCATTGCGAAACCGTAACCGAAGTCAACCGATCGCTTTTTCACTGCGACGACCTGTGAGAGAAAGATGATGTTGAAGCCATTTCTTTTTGTAGCCATCGTGATCAGTGCCTTCGTGTCCGCGACGACCCGGTTCACCCAGGATGAAGCGCCCCGACAGCTCTGGGATTCGGAGTTTCTGAAGAAGCGGACACCGCCGAAGTCACCTTCCCCGGGCCCTCGAAAGGCCCCTGGATACAGGCGTGCAACCCCGAAGGCTGAAGCAATTGTGGAGGTCTCGTCGAGCAATGAAGTAGTCGGGCTGACGATCTGGCGGCTGCGCCAGTCGCGCGAGACCGACAGCAAGGAGGCTCGGCTGCTGCTGCAGGAGGAGTCAAGCGGGACTGAGTTCACACCCGAGCGAGTCGAGTCAGAGACCCTCTTCAATGCAGGCGATCGAGTTCGCCTGGGTATCGAATCGCCGCGCGATGGATTTCTCTATGTCATCAATCGCGAGCAATATGTCGATGGAACGATGAGCGATCCTTATCTGATCTTCCCGACCCTGCGGAATCGCAGCGGAGACAACGCTGTCAAGGCCGGCAAATTGATTGAACTTCCAGGTCGTTCAGCTTTCCGGCTCTCCCCCATGCGCCCGGACTACGATGGAGAGGTACTGACCCTGATTGTCTCAGTCACGCCTCTCAACGAGGTCAAGACGGGCCCCGGCATTCTCAAACTGGATCGCGCACTGGTTGAAGCGTGGGAGCAGAAATGGCGGGCACCGTTTGAGCGATACGAGCTCAATGGTGGCGCCGGAACCCCCTACACCAAAGCCGAGAAGGAAGCCGGTGAAGATGGCTCCCGTCTGTTGACTCAGGAGGACGAACTTCCTCAGACACTATTTCGCGTGACGCCAAAGCCTGGGAATGCGCTCCTCATCACTGTTTCCCTCAAAATCGGCCGCAAGCCGTAGCCCTTCGCCGCCGTCGTCAAGACTCACCCGCGATACTAACCCAGCGAGAGCTTCCTCGCGACCTCCCGGCAGTTGAGCTTGCCCGGTAAAGGTGTCTCGAAAGCCTGGACTGGTGGATCACATTCCAAATTTCCAGAATTCTGTATTCAAATTCAGCTTTTTGAAGTCCGACCTCCCGCGAGCCGATCCTTAGACACCCCTAATCTTCTGCAAAGCACCCTGCAGCTAGACTTGCTCGCCGTGTTGTGTTTTGTTAGGGCGGGGCATGGCACTTGCGTCCAGCGATCGTGAAGGAAGGGCTGTTGGGGTTGCTTGCCGAGAGCGAACTGACCTGATCGCTAACCTGACTGGGAGTTGAAGAGACGAATGGAGGACAAGTCGATGAAGCACTCGAGGTTGATGTGGGTAATCACAATCCTGTTAATGTTGATTTGCACGGGGGCTGCGGTAGCTCAGTCCACAACGGCGACGATCTCGGGCACTGTCTCGGACGAGCGGCAAGGAGTCCTCCCCGGCGCGATGGTGACGGCGAAGAATATCGGGACGAACACAGCGCGGTCGGCCTCGACGGATACGGAAGGAAGGTATCGATTCCCTAATCTTCAAATCGGCCAATATGAGATCACGGTTGAGGCAAGGGGGTTTGCCAGGCACGTCCGCTCGGGTGTCGAGCTAACGCTCAACCAGGCAGCGGTCGTCGACTTCACAATGAAGCCATCGACGGTTCAGGATGTTGTGCTTGTGACGGAGAACGTGACACTGCTCAACACCTCAAATGCCGAAGTCGGGGTCAAATTCGATTCGAAGCGCATCTCGGAACTTCCCGTTTCCACCAATCGCAATGTCTTCAGCATCGCGCTTTCGGCGCCAGGTGTCAGCGAACTGGGTAGCGGCCAGACTGGATTTGCGAATGGCGTCAACTTTTCCGCCAACGGCATGCGTGTCCGATCGAACAACTTCATGATCGATGGACAGGACAGCAATGATCCGAGTGTTTCTGGAGCCCAGCAGCCGGTCAACAATCCGGACATCGTGCAGGAAATCCAACTGATCACCAACCAGTTCAACGCCGAGTATGGTCGCAACGCGGGCTCGGTCATGAATGTAGTCACCAAGAGTGGTAGCAACGGATTCCACGGCTCTGCATTCTGGTTCCACAACAGCAACAAGCTGAATGCGCTGAGCAACCTCGACAAGCGCGCCGGCCGCACCAGAGCACCTTTCCGCATCGAGAACCAGATCGGGGGCACTGTTGGCGGGCCGATCATCAAGGACAAGACATTCTTCTTTGGCTCCTACCAGAAATGGACTGATCGCGCCCTTGGCTCCGGCTTCACCCTCAACGGTGCCCCAACGGCAGCCGGGCGACAGGTGCTCCAGACGGCCGCCGGGAACCGCCCACAGGTAGTTGCGCTTCTCAAGTTCCTGCCTGCGGCGCAAAGCCCCATCGCCGCGAGCGCCAAGTTTGTCCTCAACGGTCAGACCTTTACAGTGCCGCTCGGGTCATTGACCGGTTCGAGCTCCAACACTCTTGATAACGACCAGTGGTTTGTCCGTGCAGATCACAATTTCAACAGCAATCACAAGATCAGCGGAAGCTATACGTTCGCCGGTGGCAAGACGGCAGGTAGCGGACAGGTCACGCCCCCGGGTTTGACAACGGTGGTGCCCTCGCGCACACAGAGCGCCAACGTCTGGTGGACAGGGGTCCTCGGACCGAAGGTGGTCAACGAGGTGCGGTTTGCCTGGCAGCGGCTCGGGACCCGAACGACGGCCTTTGACCCGACGTCAGAGGAGATTCCGTCGATCGAGATATCCGAACTCGGTTTGACCGGCTTTAACGCCGCCGCGAGCCGCACAGCAATCGGACTGGCGGTCAATCTCCCGCAGTTCCGTTTCAACAACACGTATCAGATCCAGGACAATCTTTCATACACGGCGGGTAGTCACGCGACGAAGTTTGGACTCGATGTTCGCCGCGTCGAGGTGAAGAGCTTCTTCTTCCCAACCATTCGAGGACTACTCCGTTATCCGACCCTGCAGGCCTATGTCGATGACCTGGCCGAGGCCGCCAACATCAACAAGCCTCTCGCAGGCGGCGACGAGATTCAGTACTACGAATGGCACGATTGGTTCTTCTATGCGCAGGATGAATGGAAGGTCCGGCCAAACTTCACTTTGAACTTCGGTCTTCGCTATGAAACACCGGGCAATTCGATTGCGAGCCTGCTGCCGACCAACCAGCGGATCGTCCAGGCGGCCGGTGGAGACCAGAGGTACGCGCTTTCACCAGTCCCGAGACGCGACCGCAATAACCTCCAGCCAAGGTTCGGATTCAACTGGCATCCGCGGACTTCTGCGGACGGCATGCTTGGATTCATTACTGGAGGCGACAAGCTCGTTTTGCGCGGTGGATACTCGCGCACAAACGACTACGCCTTTATCAACATCAACCTCAACATCGCGAGCGCGTTTCCCTTTGTCGCGGCGATCAGTCTACCCACGTCCCTGCAGCCGAATGGCGCCGTCGCGATCGCGAACGCGTACACGCGGTTGCCCGCGGCGCAGCCGGCTGGTCTCAACCCGAATACGTTGACGCGCACGATCGTCGGTGAAGATTTCAGGTCGCCTGCGGCGGACCAGTACAACCTCGAGGTATCGCGCGAGATGTCCCGCAATGTAGTCTTGCGTGTCGGCTATGTCGCGACCAAGGGCTCGGCACTGTTCCAGACGATTGACGGCAATCCGCGCCTTCCGTTCTCGTCAACAACGCGGGTCGATCCGACGCGCGAAGTGATCCGCCTGCGAGCGAATGCGGCGTCCTCGATTTATCATTCCATGCAGGTCAGTCTCGACAAGCGGCTGAGTCAGAACTTCAGTGCTGGCATCCACTACACGTGGAGCACTTACATCGATGACGCATCCGAGATCTTCAATCCCTCGAGCGGCGAAGTCGCGGTTTCACAGGATTCCTTCAATCGACGCGCGGATCGTGCACGATCAAGTTACGACCGGCCACATCGATTGACTGGAAACTTTGTCTATGAATTGCCGTTCTTCCGCAATCAACCGGGAGCGGTGGGGCGCATTCTCGGCGGTTGGCAATTCAACTCGTCCTTCACTTTCCAGAGCGGTGCACCTTTCACGGTCCTCAACGGTTCAGACCCAACCGGTGCGCTCAGCGGAATCAACAGTCTGGTTGGCGATGCGATCCGGCCAAACCTGAACACAAATCAGAAGGTGAGTTCGATGAACGTCATCGAACTCCTTCAGGCTGGAGGGGCTTCGCTTTTCCGGAGGCTGGGGACGGGCGAACGCGTCGGCACTGCCGGCCGTAACATTCTTCGTGCTGACGGGATCAACCGCGTCGATTTTGGGATCCTCAAGAACATCAAGTTCTTCGAGAGGCAGACTCTTCAGGTTCGCGCGGATTTTTTCAACCTGACGAATACCAGAGACTTCGGCATCCCTGAAGGTCGCGTCAACTCGGCGAATTTCCTTAATCAGTGGGGTACCAATGGCGGCAACCGCCGCATCATCATGGGACTCCGCTACACCTTCTAAGCGGTTCCCCAAGCGGCGGGGCGAACTCGAAAAGAGGCGCAGGAAAGCTCAGGCTCCCTGCGCCTCTTCCTTTTCTCCCGACCTTCTATTTTGATGCGCGCGCGAAGAACTGACCGACGCGGTCTGATGCGAAATAGATTGATTTGACTGGCACAAACCCGAAGAGGCGGTGCTCACCAACGGCCTGCAAACCGGCTGATGCCATACAGCCACACTGTGAACAATCAGGATTGCCACCGAACTGGCACGGCGTGATGACACCAGCAAGGTCCGCAGTCATACTGAGCGTCGTCCGTGCGAAGATGCAGTCTTTTGGTGATTTCGGCGGGCTGAGGTAGCCCTTGATGACGGAATTGGGCAGTTCCAGTTTTGGGAATGACGCCCGCAGTCCTGCCAGCTCGCCGACCACCGATGCGCGCTCCTGAGGCAAAAGAATTTCTTCCGCTGATTCTCCAACCTGTGGCGTGAAAATGCTGAACCAGATTTTTCGAACCTCGGGCTGCTCTGACCAGAACTCGAGGAACGACCGGAAGTATCCCGGCTTGGCGGCCTCCTGTATCACCATCTGACGCGTCACCGTGCAATGCACGACGATGGTCTGGCCCTTGATGTTCTGGAGGATTCGCTCGTATGTCGCTGGCTTCCGTCTGATGTCGTGATCCGGCTGCAGCCCATCGACGGAGACCGCGAGATGCAGGGATTCGATCTTTGCCCAGGCAGCCGGGATCGGTCTGACGGCGCTTGTCACCACCTGCACCTCGACATCCATCCGATCGAGAATCGGCAGGAGAACATCGAGTTCACGGTAGCGCACGAGCGGCTCACCACCAACGATCGAGAGGTGCATTGGCCGGTGACGTCGCACAAGAGCGAGCATGCCGTCGATAAGTTGTTGACCTTTGTAGTCAGCGAGGGTTCGAAGCGGGCCGAGATCTCCGAGATGCTCGGGTTCATAGGCGTAGCAGCCGGGGCACTTTAGCGGACACTCACGCGTAATCTCCACCGAGAGCATCGGTGCCTTCCCGCGAAGGACGAGCCCCCAACCGCGAAACACATCAGTCTTCTTCATCCGGACCTCAGCCACCACACCGGGCAACACCACCCAGCCGTGGCACCACAAACTCTGGTCACACCTGACAGGGCACTGGCCGCACCTTGCGAGGCAAACACTCTGGCCTGATCGACGGTCGAGCTTGCCGGCTGGCGAGTCAGATGGCTTCCCGGATCTGTCGAGTGGGCGGCGCTCCTATTTCAGGGCCTTCTCGATTGCCTGAACAATCTTCTCGCCTTCCGGCTTCTCTTTGGTTTCGAAGCGCGCAATGATCTTCCCTGACCGGTCGACAAGAAACTTGTTGAAGTTCCAGCTGATGTCGCCACCGAACTCAGGGTCTGTTTCTTTGCTGGTAAGGAATCGATAGAGCGGATGAATGTCGGCACCCTTGACCGAGATCTTCGAGAACATCGGGAAGCTGACGTTGTACTTCAGTTGGCAGAAGGTCTTGATTTCCTCGTTGGTGCCAGGTTCCTGGCCGAGAAAGTTGTTGGCCGGAAAACCGAGAACCACGAGTCCCTGACTCTGATATTTGGAATAGATCGCCTGCAGCCCTTCATATTGCGGTGTATAACCACACTTGCTCGCAACGTTTGTAATGAGAAGGACTTTTCCACGATAGGTGTCGAGTTTCACATCCTTACCATCGATGTTCATGAGGGTGAACTCAAGAACCGACTTCTCGATCATAGGGGGTTCCTTTTTGGCGGTGTCAGCCCCTGTGGCGAAGGCCAGAGCGAGCGAAATCGAAGCAATAATAAGGACGGCAAGACCCGTCACAACAACACTCTTCCTCATCTGTTCTCCTCCAGGCAAACGATCAATTCAGGTTCTCAGTCTTCTGCACTTCGACATGCACCCACAACTTGAAGTTCGGCTGCTGTTTGTCATTGGAAATGACGTCTGCATACCTGCTTTGCTTGCCACTCATGCCAGTCGTGTTGACCGAGAGTGTGATCTTCCCTTCCGCACCCGGCGCGACGATCTTGGTGAAGTCACTGGCCGTGCAGCCACACCCCGGCGAAACATTGGCGATGACGAGCTCGGCTGTGCCCGCGTTCTTGACGGAAAAGGTAAAGGCGACCTGTTCCCCTTCTTTGACCTTCCCAAAGTCGTGCTCTGGGCTCTCGAAAACCATCTTCGGCGCTTTCGGCCCGCTATCCTGGGCGATGCCCGTTGTCGACAGCAGACCCGCTACAAAGAGCGCGACCGAGACAAGACCCAAACGCATTATTCGATTCACCATTCGAACTCCCTCCAGTGAAGACATAGCCAAGGCCTGATTAGAATAGTTCGATTCGACCCAACGGTCAATGCGGATATCTCGTCCGAGCGCTAAGGCGGCGATGCCAGCGGAGTAACGGGTCAACACAAGAGACGAGTCGGACACGCGCATTGACTGGTCTTGCAGTGTATAGGAGCATGAGTGCGAGTCGGTATCCTTCGGTCTGCGAACCGACACCTGCGAACGTAGTCGTAGAACAAGGATTACCACTCAGAACGACCTCAGCCATTGGAGGAGCGCGATGATTGGTTCCCACGTCGTTCCACTGTTTCCCTTGTTTGAAGAGGATGATGTCTACCTGGCCGCTGAGGACAATCTGTCTTTCATGCGCGCGCTCAAGAGCGAAAGCCTACAGCTCATCGTCACGTCACCTCCCTATAACATCGGGAAGGAATACGAACGCAGACACGACCTTGAAGAGTACGTAGCTCGGCAGAGTCAGGTGATCTCAGAGTGCGTTCGCTTGCTCACTCCGAAGGGCTCTCTGTGCTGGCAGGTTGGCAACCACGTGGATGATGGCGAGGTATTCCCGCTCGATATTTTGCTTTACCCGATCTTCAAGGGCCGCGGCCTCAAGCTGCGCAACCGCATCATCTGGCACTTTGGTCATGGGCTTCATTGTGCGAAGAGATTCAGCGGTCGTCACGAGACCATTCTCTGGTTCACGAAGTCGGATGATTATGTCTTCAATCTTGATGCGGTGCGCATGCCCTCAAAGTACCCCACGAAACGACACTTCAAGGGACCTAATCGGGGCCAGCTGTCGGGAAATCCGCTGGGCAAGAACCCGAGTGATGTCTGGGAGATTCCGAACGTAAAGTCAAATCACGTTGAGAAGACCATTCACCCTTGTCAGTTCCCAGTAGAGCTCGTTGAGCGGCTCGTCCTGGCAATGACTCGAAAGGGAGATACCGTCTTTGATCCCTATATGGGCGTTGGATCAGCCGTTGTGGCGGCGCTCAAGAATGAGCGCCGCGGCCTTGGCTGTGACATCGTGAAAGAGTACGTGGACGTGGCGTGGGAGCGCGTCAGGGCTCTTCGGGCCGGCGCTCTTCCGACGCGACAGATGGGGAAACCTGTATACGACCCAACGAAACCAAACGGCGGACATTGAATGCGAATTGCTGCTTCGTACTCTCATCTCAATGGCCTCGAGTTTCTCAAGGTGCATCACACCGGAATTTTGAAGGAGATTGAAGGCATCGTCGCAGCAGTTGACGCATCAGCTTGCAAGACCAAGGTGTCGAAAGAGAAGCGTACGGCGGGGACGTTCTTCTATTCTCCAAAGGAGATGAATCGACTGATTCGTGATGGCTTCCGCGCTCGTGATTGGAACGAAAGTCGGGTCTCCTACTGGGTGACCGAGGACGCCAAGCTCATTCGCAAAACCATGGCCATGGACGAAAAGCAGAAGAAGAAGGAGATTGAGGCTGCGGGGCTGACGCCGATCTTCTCGTACAACCAGACCGATTTCGTCAAGAACCGCGTGGCTGTGGAAGTTCAGTTCGGAAAGTACGCATTCGTAGCCTTCGACCTCTTTGTGAAGCATATGGCCTTTTTTATCAAGGATGTGATCGATGTCGGGATCGAGATACTGCCGATGAAAGAGTTGCAGTCGGAGATGAGCTCTGGGCCGGCTTATTATGAGGGTGAACTCTACAACCTGATCCGCGAAGGACGCGGAGTACCCGCAGTACCACTTCTTCTGATAGGCATCGCTCCCTAACGTGCGGTTGTGCTTCTCTGCTGGGGTCGGTTGCAGACTCCTGCACTACGTGAAAGCCAGAATAATTACTCCTGACCGTTGTCAAAGGCTACGGAATGACCTGCCGCGGATAGGCATTCGGCGGAACCAGACCAACGACAAGACGGCCTTTGTCCTCAGCTTGGGTTTGGCGATGTAACTGCTCACGGATCGGCAGTCGCCGTTCGCCCTCTTGCGGTGGTACGACCTCTCCACCGGTCGAGTCCTGTCCTGCCTGGGCTCGATTCGGCCGTTCCTTCTCTTCTGTCCCACTCTGTTCTATCCCTCGCGCACCGACTATAATCTCCGAGTCTCAACTGACCAAGAAACCAATTGGAGGAATCCGATGCTGATCCGAATCGCCTTGATCGTTCTCTTCTCGCTTTCGCTGCTTTCGGCGCCAACCGCTCCGCCCAGGATTGACACCTGGCCACAGTTTCGCGGGGCGTTGTCGGACGGTGTCGCTGAAGACCCCACCTTGCCGGATTCCTGGAGTCAGACTGAGAACGTCACCTGGAAGACTCCCGTCCCAGGTGTCGGATGGTCCTCACCGATCATCTGGGGCGATCGTCTTTTTCTCACCAGTGTCGCAAGCACCAAGGAGATCGAGGCACCCAAGAAAGGACTCTACTTCGGGGGCGAACGCGCATTGCCCACAGACGAGCATCGCTGGCTGGTGTATGCCATTGATTTCAAGAGCGGAAAGATTCTCTGGGAACGCGAGGTCTTCCGCGGTGTTCCGGAGTTCCAACGCCACCTCAAGAATAGCTATGCCTCGGAGACGCCCGTCACTGACGGCGAGCGTATTTATGCCTATTTCGGCAACCTCGGACTCTACTGTTTCGACTTCAGCGGCAAACTTCT
>JANNRD010000353.1:0-5735 GCA_031401095.1 Acidobacteriota bacterium | reverse complement strand
CGCCTAAGTCCGGTCCGAGTCATGTCTCCTCCTGTCTGCAAAGAATCTTGCGCGGCGCCAGTACGAGAATAGCGCGCCCGCCGGCGGTTCTTTCGACTACTTCGTGATCGGGGTGATAGTCACCTTCCGGTACCAGATCTTGCCATGGTCGCCCTGCAACATGATCGGTCCCGGGGCTCCTTCGTTACTGTCGAGAGCACCGCCTGTGATGCCGTCAATCCTGATATTGTCGTGGACCTTCTTGCCGTTGAGCGTGACGGTCAGTCTGTCAGCAACGATAATTGCCTCCATCGTCTGCCATTGTCCCGGGGCAAGACTGGCATTGACGAGGGGTTTGACTCGGCTGTAGAGCGACATATGACTGTGGATTTCGGTGTCCTTGCCGAAGTCATCAAGGACCTGAAGCTCGTAACGCCCTCGCAGATAGATGCCACTATTGCTTTTCTCTTCGAGCTTATACTCAGCTCGAATCTTGAAATCCTGAAAGCGATGCATCGAGACCAGATTGTTCGCACCTGCTGAATTGGTCATGGCACCATCGGAGACGGTCCAGCCGGAGGGCTTGTCTTTGAACTGGAGGTCCCATTTGTCGAGGGTCTTGCCATCGATGAGTTCGACCGGCGTCCCGAAGCGATGGCGTCCGTTGGCGTTGGCCTCGCCCCATTGAGGGGGGCGCACGCCGATCCAGTTGATCGTCGTACCACGCTCGGTGACGCTCCCAAGCAAACGTCCATCGTCAACCTTCGCGCGGTGAACGACCGGCGCTGCATTCCCGCCGGTCGCTGGGGAGAAGACAAGCTCGCCATTCTCGATGGAGATGCTGCCGAGTTTCAGAACGCTACCGCCCCGATTGAGGAAATAGCCCGCAAGTTTTCCACCCTCGAGTTTGACTTCGAGCCAGAAAACAGATGTCCCGTTGCCACCTGTTCCTGTGATATCCCATTTCCCAAGAAACGGGTTTTCCTGCGTTGCGAATATGAGTATGCCGCTAACGGCAATTAGAATGGCGGACAGAAAGGTCTTCAGAAGCATTAGTTCTCCTTCGACTTCAACAATCGAGTGGTCATCATCGGGTGGCCGTCAAACGACGCGAGTGCGTTGCCGACAGCGGCAGATTATCGCATTGACGCATTCGTTCTTCAAAGAGGTTGACGCAAAGAGGCGAAGGAGTCCGAAGACACAAGAGTAGGTCAGTCGATGTGCACCCTCCTTTGCCTCTTTGCGGCTTAGCGTTGAGAAACTCAAGCGCCCACTCCTCGAAGCTGAAGTTGACTTGAAATTGTCTGGGGCATAAAGTGCGCTCGTTCGTTATATCCCACGTCATCGGAGCAAAGACATGAAAAAGAGTCACCTGGTCTCGCTCGTTCTCACCGCAGGGATCGCCTTGTCGGTCGCGTTGTCATTCGCAGTGTCGGAGGCAGCGAGTCTTCGGCGAGCGGGTCTGATGGTGCAGAGCGCGAGTAAGTTCCTTGCATCGCTCAGTGCTGAGCAGCGAGCAAAAGCGTTCTTTGCCTTCGACAATGAGGAGCGCCTGAATTGGCACTTTATCCCTCGCACGCGAAAGGGGCTGCCGCTCAAGGAGATGTCCGCGGAGCAGCGAACCCTTGCGCATGCGCTGTTAAAAACCGGCCTTGGCCAGAAAGGCTACCTTAAGGCGACTGCGCTCTTTCAGCTCGAGAACGTCCTTCGTGAGATTGAGAAGGGAAGTGGCCCGGTGAGGGACCCGGAGCTCTATTTTTTCTCCATTTTTGGTGATCCGTCAGCCAAGGGCGGGTGGGGCTGGCGACTTGAGGGTCACCATGTGGCGTTTAATTTTACGATCGTTGGGGGAACGATGGTGGCGACGACGCCCGCTTTTCTTGGGGTCAATCCGGCGGAAGTTCGTGAGGGCCCACAAAAAGGCCTGAGAGTGCTGGCTGCGGAGGAAGACCTCGCGCGCGCCCTGGTGCAGGCACTCGATGAGAAACAGCAAGCCGTCGCGATCATCGACAAGACAGCACCGAAAGACATCATCTCGTTCAACTCGCAGAAGGCGGACCCGTTGTCACCTCCCGGTCTCGCCTTCAGCGCGCTCAATGATCGACAACGGAAGATGTTTGAAACCCTCATCGACGAATACCTCGGGCGGATGCCCGAAGATCTAGCAAGCGGGCGTCGGCAGAAGATGAAAAAGTCCGGGATGACGGGCATCCATTTCGCCTGGGCCGGCAGTGTCGCAAAGAACGATCCGCACTACTATCGAATTCAGGGCCCCACGTTTCTTGTCGAGTACGACGACACTCAGAACAACGCTAACCACATACATTCCGTCTGGCGGGACTTCGATGGTGACTTCGGTCGTGATCTCCTGCGTGAGCACTATCAAAGCACACCGCACTCGAAGTGACCGATGCGGCGCGAGCGGTTACCCATCGACTCGTTTCTCCCCGACTTGGCGAAGCTCCTTCGCGAGTCGTCAAATCTGATCATCGAGGCTGAGCCTGGCGCCGGCAAGACCACTCGCGTTCCTCCGTGGTTACTTGAAGAGGGTCTCGCTGGCGATCGGGAAGTGCTTGTCCTTGAGCCAAGGAGACTGGCGGCGAGGCTCGCGGCCCGTCGCGTGGCTGAAGAACGGGGCGAGCCCGTTGGGAGGACGATCGGGTTTACGGTTCGGCACGATGACGCGACGAGTCGTGAGACGCGGTTGAGGTTTGTTACCGAAGGTGTGCTGACGCGGCGCCTGCTTGCTGATCGACATCTTGACGGCGTTGGCGTGGTCGTACTTGACGAATTCCACGAACGTCATCTACAGAGCGACGTCGCCATCGCTCTCCTTCGCCGTTTGCAGACCGCAGGTCGACCGGATCTGAAGATCGTCGTCATGTCGGCAACGCTCGACGTCTCCCGCGTCTCGAGGTTTCTCGGCGATGCGCCCTGCCTGAGAGTTCCTGGTCGTCTCCATGAAGTGATGATCGAACATTTGCCGCGACCCGATTCGCGGCCCTTGGTCGAGCAGGTGGAAGCGGCCGTAGGGCGTGTACTTTCATCCGGTGTCGATGGAGACATTCTCGTCTTTCTCCCCGGTGCGGCAGAGATCCGACGTGCCATGACGGCGTGCCAGGCGGTTGCTTCAACAGCGAAGTTCATGGTTCTTCCACTTCACGGAGCACTATCTCCGGCTGAGCAGGATCGAGCGGTGGGTCGAACTGACCGGCGCAAGATTATCCTTTCGACGAATGTTACGGAGAGTTCAGTGACCATCGATGGGGTCATCGCCGTGATTGATTCGGGACTAGCGCGCGTTGCTGGTCATTCTCCGTGGTCGGGGCTCCCTCACCTGGCGGTTGCGCGGATCGCCCGGGCGTCTGCGATTCAGCGCGCGGGACGTGCCGGACGGACGCGACCCGGTCGCTGCCTGCGCCTCTACACAAACGAGGACTACAACGCGCGCCCCGAGTTTGAAGCCCCCGAGGTTGGACGTCAGGACCTCGCGGAGTCGATTCTGGAGTTGGCTTCGCTGGGTATCACGGAGCCCGCGAGTTTCAATTGGTTTGAGTCACCACCCGAGTCTTCAATCAGGGCAGCGCAGGTGCTGCTCAGGCGCCTTGGAGCCCTCGACAGCAGGGGTCACATCTCGGGCATGGGAGAGAGGATGCTCGATTTCCCGACACACCCGCGGCTTTCGCGGCTGATCGTCGAGAGCGAGGTGAGGGGCGTTGGCGATGAGGGTGCGCTCGCGGCGGCTTTGATTGGTGAGGAAGACATTCTTGCATCGGATCTGTTCGAGGGACCGCGAGGGAATGCGCAGGCGACCAGAATGGGTCCCTCGGATGTCTTAGATCGCCTGGATCGGTTTGCCGAGATTCGCAGAGCTGCGTTCAACGCGCAAAAAGCTGCGCAGATGCAGCTTGATCCGATAGCCGTTCAGAGGGTCGAGAGCCTCCGGCGGCAACTGGTCGCGATTGTCCAACGGTCTCCCGGGGATCGCGTTCTGACCGAGTCCGAGACGGAAGATGCGCTTCTGATCTCGATTTTGTCAGCTTATCCCGATCGGGTTGCGCGCCGCCAGGTTGCGGTTGGTGGCAGTGGAGGAGGCAGGCAGGGAACGGACGCTGCAACTGGCTTGCTTCTGTCGGGTGGAGGGCTTGGCCGGCTGTCTCGGTCAAGTGTCGTGCAGCGCGCCGAGTTCATAGTTGCCGTCGCAGCGGAGGAGCGGGCCAGCGGAGCAGGCGACGTCGGTCGGGGTAAAGGGATTGCGATCCGTCTCGCAAGTGCGATCAAGGTTGAGTGGCTTCTCGACTTGTTTATCGACGCCATTCGCGAAAGCGATGAGGCCGTCTGGAACCAGCGGTTGGAACGAGTGGATCTGGTCCGCCGGCTCTCTTACGACGATCTCGTCATCGACGAGCAGGTGATCACGCACGGTGCGGAAGAGCGGGTCGTCGAGATGCTCTCACGAGTCGCGCTGGAAACCGGGATTGAGTCATTTGTCAGCGAGGAGGAGTTGGGTCAATTATTCGGTCGGGTCGAGTTCTTTTCGCAGAGCGCAGGCGGGTTGAGACTGGCCAGGGTAGGTGAGGCGGATGTGCGTGCAGCGCTGGTAGAGCTATGCCGGGGAAAGCGCAGTTTGGCCGAGGTAAAGAAGGCGGCTGAGCGAGGGGGTGTCATTGAGAAGTTGCGCCACCTTATCTTCGAGGGGATGTCGGCGGCGGAACGTCGGGACTTCGCGGCGACTGCCCCAGAGCAAATCAGGCTCGCACATGGGCGCCAGGTGAAGGTCCAGTACGGGGTCGGCAAGGTGCCCTGGATTGCTGCGCGCGTGCAGGACTTTTTCGGTATGAGGGAGGGGCCGCGGCTTGGGAGCAGTCGCGTGGCTCTGGTGCTGCATTTGTTGGCGCCGAATAACCGGCCCGTGCAGGTGACGAGTGACTTAGAGGGCTTTTGGGAACGGCAGTACCCGCAGGTACGCCGGGAGCTTGGCAGAAGATATCCGCGCCATCGCTGGCCCGAGGATCCCCTTAGCGGAAAGTGAGTACGGGGGCGGCGAGCGGACTTGCGCTTCGCTGGCGCCTTTTGAGTGAGGTCGACCGCATTTGCGACGATGTTCCTTCGCTCTAGAACGGAAGATGAACTCTTTTTTTCAAGTTGTTGACGGAAGCCGTAGGCTTTGCCCCCCTGTTGCTTGACAAGTTTATCTGACCTATGGAAATATCCTCCCTCTTAAGCTCAAATGCACAGTTTCACAAAGTCAAAAAGTTGGGCGACCTAATCTCGCAACAGTCATCCGAAACATGAACTAGGCGGAGGCCTGGGTATGCCACAGATTTTTCACCGCAGCACCAACTCGATCGCGCGCGTGAGCCTTTTTGGAGCGGTGCTTATTGCCGGCGGTCTGGGGTGGCTCCTGATGGAGATCAGTCGGTCACCGTATGTGACGCAGGCTTATATTGTGAAGGCGCAGCCGGTGCAGTTTTCGCACAAGCATCACGTCGGCGACGACGGCATCGATTGTCGGTATTGTCACACGACGGTCGAGACGGCCGCCAGCGCGGGAATCCCTTCGACCAAGACCTGCATGAACTGTCACTCGCAGCTCTTTGCGAGCAGCCAGTACCTTGAACCGGTCCGTGAGAGCTGGCGTACGGGAAAACCGCTGCAGTGGACGAGAGTTCACGACCTGCCGGATTTTGCGTACTTCAACCACAGCATCCACCATGACAAAGGGGTAGGCTGTTCGACATGTCACGGGCGGATCG
>JANNRD010000352.1:0-2215 GCA_031401095.1 Acidobacteriota bacterium | reverse complement strand
CCGCCCTTCAAACGCGTAATGGCGGCTGGCGATCTGATGCATCCCGTGAACGGTGGGCCAGACGGCGATGTGGATGTGCTCGCCCGATGTGTGGAGTACATGCCGCGCAAGGGGCATCCAGTGCTCCCAACAAATAAGCCCCCCGACGCGTCCGGCCGGAGTCTGGACTGCTTTCAGACCTTCACCGCCACCCTGTCCCCAAACCAACCTCTCGGTGTAAGTCGGGACCAACTTGCGATGATGATTGAGGAGCACACCATCTGAATTGAATGTCAGCAGAGTGTTGTAGAGCGTTCCGTTGCCCGGACCATGATCGACTCGCTCATTCGCGCCAATCACCAGAACGACGCTATTGTCCGCTGCGGCGGTTGCCAGGATGTGAGACTCACGGCTCGGAATGACGAGACTATTTCGTCGGAGCTCCGCGAAAACTTCCTTGGTCGGCTCGTGGTCCCAAAGCGCGGCGCCGGGACAGTAGTCCAGCCACGCTGGATAACCGGGTAGCCAGGTTTCGCCAAAAACAACCAGTTCTGCTCCCTGCTTTGCTGCCTCAACAATAAACTTGACGGCCCTGGTGAGGCTTGCTTCCAGATTCATGAAAACGGGCGCAGCCTGAACGATCGCGACTCTAGCCATCCTGCTCACGCTTCCTTTGAGGAGATGTTACGATTCTTCACTACCGTGTATCGGGCAAGTCTCAGCGCATGCTTGTTGCGGCAAGAGTTATCAGAGGTGCGTTCGCTTGAGCCGCCATTCTCGTCACCGACTTCCTGCCCGCCCTCAATTCGAGGACCTATCGCGTCGCAACCGCTCCATTGCCGAGAGAATCCAGATTCAATTTGAGATCCCACTTGTCGGTTGAGCGAATCATCCGCTCCCAGCTCACTTCCTTACCGGAATATGCAGCCATCCGACCGAGGATCGCGGTCAGCGTGCTCTCGACACCTTGTTCAGACTGATTCTCAAAGGCACCAGACTTGATGCTTTCAACCAACGCTTTCATCTTGGTCCCGACTGCTTTGTCCGAATTGACCTTGCCTGTCTCCTGTTTTTCACCGAGCTTGTCACCTTCCGTCCCCTGGTTCAAAGTGATCGTCGCCGGCCCGCTCTGAAACGATTCGGCGACACCCTTTGACCCAAAGAACCGTTCACCCTGCTGGCGATAGCCCTTGTTCCTGAACTGGTTTGAATTAAAGCTGACGTGAACCTCTCCTTCGGGTGTTGGGTAGGTGTAGGTGAGAATGAAGTGGTCGTTGCAAAGGTAGTCAGGCGAAATGCCGTCAACCTGTTTGCGCATCCCTCGACCGCACACCCCCTGGGCTTTGACCGGATGAGCCTTGAGAGCCCAGTTGACGACGTCAAGAATGTGTATGTTCTGCTCGACCAGGATGTCCCCTGAGAGAGCACGGTCAAAGACCCAGTTTCGAATGCGCGCTTCGAGGCCGGACATACCCGGCTTGTTCTGACGACCAAGGTCGTTTGTGTAGTAGAACGTTTGACCGAGGGCGATGTCACCGATCTCACCGGCGTGAATCCGCTCGATCATCGCTCGATAACCCTCGTCGTATCGCTTTTGAAGACCGACATGCACACTCAACCGCCCCTGCGCCTTCCTGCCCGCAGCAATCACACGCTGGCAACCCTGCACATCCGTCGCGACGGGCTTTTCAAGGTAAACGTGTTTTCCGGCGGCTACGGCAGCCTCGAGGTGTTCCGGGTGGAAGTAGGGAGGGCTGGTGATCAGCACGAGGTCGACATCTTTTGACTGAAGCAGCTTTTGATACGCACTGGCGCCATTGAAGATGTTGGCTTCGGTCAGCTTGGCCCAGCCTTTCGCTTCGGCGATGGTATCGGACTGCGCGCGCGTCCTGGCGAGCTGATCATCGAAGAGATCGTGGAGCGCCGTTACGCGGACGTCGGTATTGGCAACAAACTGCTGGCTATCGTACCTCCCGCGGCCGCCGCAACCGATGATCCCCAGCCCCAACGACGAATTTGCTGCTGAGCCAAAGGCGATTGCGGAGGGAACGATGAGCAACCCCACCCCAGCCGTGGCGCCCGTCCTGACGAAGTCTCGACGCGTTTCAGATCGACCGTTTTTCATGACTGCTCTCCTCGATGGAGACGAACGATTTATGGCGTTCGCCCCGATGTCTGCGCTTCCGAGCAACCGCCGAGTACGATCTCGCCGGCCAAGGCCTCACGATCAGCCTCG
>JANNRD010000351.1:0-1917 GCA_031401095.1 Acidobacteriota bacterium | reverse complement strand
TCATTGCTGTAGAGTCTTCGAGGGAGCAGGCTCAGACGCGCTACGGATATCTTCCGACACGCAAGGCGCAGCAGATGGCCGCCTACCAGGAGTTGCCCGACGAAGATCTGTTCCGTTTCGAACCGGTTCGTGTAGAGTTGGATGAAGCTGATCTCCCGGGACATCCTTTGACCCGGGTCATGTGCGAGCAGTGTGGCGAGGGGGTCAATGACCGCCGCGAGATCGAGGCTGAAGGACGCACTCTCTGTCGCGCCTGCGCCGGGGCCGGCTACTACAAGGTGATTGAACAAGCGAGCGACTGATTGCGCGCGATGAAACCCGTGGGCTAAGATCACGCCGATGACCGCAAACGCACCATCAACGCACGAAGAGAGAGGTCCGTCGCGCGGGGCACTCCCGAAGCTGGTGCACGACCATTCCGATCATAGTCACACCCGGGGTGGTTCGCAGAAGCTGCTTCTCTCTGTACTGCTCTTGACCTTTGTTTATATGCTCGCTGAGGCTGTCGGCGGGTACTATACCAACAGTCTGGCCCTGGTCTCGGATGCCGGTCACATGCTGACGGATGTGGCCGCACTGGCTCTCTCGCTGCTGGCGATCCGCTTTGCTTCGCGGCCGGCCACACCACGCAAGACCTATGGCTTTTACAGGCTTGAGATCCTTGCCGCTCTGATTAATGGCGTAACGCTCCTCGGGTTGGCGGTGTTGATTTGCCGCGAGGCGTGGGATCGTTTTCAGCGCCCGGAAGCCGTTGACGCCTGGCCTCTGATTTGGATCTCCAGCGGGGGATTGGCGGTCAACCTGGTCTCAGCCTGGCTGCTTTCACGTTCTGCCAAGGAGAATCTCAACATTCGCGGCGCACTGCTGCACGTCTTTGGTGACTTGCTGGGTTCGGTGGCCGCTATCGTCTCGGGGTTTGCGATCGTCCGGCGAGGCTGGATGTGGGCCGATCCACTGATTAGCGTCCTGATCAGCCTTCTCATCATTTATAGTGCCGGGCGATTGGTCTCCGATGCAGTCAACGTGCTGCTCGAAGGGACACCATCGCATATCAATGCGGCCGGAGTTGAAACCGCGATGAGAACGGTCCCCGGGGTGCGGGAAATCCACGACCTGCACATCTGGACGATCACGTCGGATCGTTACGCGCTGACGGCACACGTCGTCATCGACGACCTTGGCGAGGGTTACCGCATCTTGCGAGAACTGCGCGCGATGCTCTCAGCGCGCTTCGGTTTGACACATTCGACGATTCAACTTGAAGACCCATTTCTTTCGGCGATGGTCGCGATCAGCAGCAATAAGGTAGTGATCACCGCTGATGCAGGCACATGAAATTCATTCTCTTCGTTCTCCTCTTCGTGACGCCGCAGTCGAGCCTCAACTCCCAAATTGCCCCTGACCTGGTTCTGGTCAATGGCAGGATCTGGACTGTCAACGAGCGACAACCGGAGGCAGAAGGCGTTGCCTGTCGTGACGGGCGCATTATCGCGGTCGGCACGAACGCCGAAGTGCGGCGATTGGTCGGGAGCCGGACACGAGTCATCGACCTTGGCGGGCGGAGAGTAGTTCCCGGTTTCAACGATGCACACGTTCATTTTCACGATGGCGGACGCGGCATCGCCAGCGTCCAGCTTCGCAACGCGCGCAGCCCCGAGGAATTCCGCGAGCGGATACGGGCTTTCGCAGCAAAGCTGCCCAAGGGCCGATGGATTACCGAAGGAAACTGGGATCACGAGAACTGGCAACCGGCCAGCCTGCCTACCCGACAGTTGATCGATGCTTGCAGTTCAGGTATTTTCATCTGTCCGGTCTCTGCGGGTGTCCCCGCAGCTCTCGCATCAATCGACCCCCCACTCGATGAAGGGATTCTACGGATGAAAAAGCTTTGCGCCAGCCTCGCCACGCTGGAGCTCA
>JANNRD010000350.1:0-3006 GCA_031401095.1 Acidobacteriota bacterium | reverse complement strand
ACGAGCCCCCCAGGTTTGACCTCCGTCACCAGCAGGCCCGCACCTCCCGTGACCACGAAGAACGCGGCAAGCTGCGGATTGAGCGGTCTGACGGAGACACCCAGAAGGTGTCGGTTCGCATTGAGGCTATAACTGGATTGGCCTGAAAAGGCACTCTCGCGGGCGGTTGCTTTGGCCAACTGCTGTTCAATTTCGGCGCGCCCTTCCTCGGACTGTTTGATTAATACTGCCGCCTGACTTGCCAATTCAGCTGCACCCTTTTCGTCACCCTTCTGCCGCGCCTCCTCGGCTTCAAGCGCCATGTGCTCACCCGCTCTGCGGATTTCCTCGGGTTCGCTGAACAGGCGCGCCTGTTCATCAATTGCAGCACCACGACGTTCGCTCAGAGCAACGTGAACATTCTGCTTTGACCCATCCCGACTAATACCAAGCGTCACCATCCGGCCCGGGGAAGAGGTCGTCAGGAGACGGTAAAAGTGCTCCCTTCCCTCTACCAACTCGCTCCGAAAACTGAGCAAGACGTCGCCCACCTTGAGACCGGCCTTCGCGGCGGGACTATCGTCAACGACCCTCCCGATAACTGCTCCGCGAATTTCTGTCAGCTTCAACTCCGCAAGCCGGTCCTCCGTGACATCACCAAGAAAGGCCCCGAGATAGGGAACGCTCCGTCCACGCACTGGAGCAGATGGCCGACTCGTCTGCCCGGATTGACTGAATGCCTGACCAGGAACAAAGGCGAGGAAGCAGAAGACAATCCATCCCGCCAACCTGGTCAACCAACCATTCCGCCATTCAATTTCCGTTTCGCACGTTCTCATTTTCTTAGTCTTGTCTGTTAGTCGCCCCGGTGATTCCCCGACCACGGTGTTCAGAGCAACCTCCCGCCAGGCGTTTGTTACTACCCCGAATCCTTACCGTTACTGGCGGCGAGTATAACCACGCAGGAAGCACGGGAAAGTTCCCGAATCACTTGCGTTTGAGGACCACCAGGGTGAGGTCGTCCTCCTGCTCCGCGCCGGCAGCCCACTCTCGAACTGTCTGCAGCACCAGACGTTCGATCTCTGCGGCCGGAAGATGCGAGCAGTTCTCGAGCAGCAGAATCAGACGCTCCTCACCAAACTCCTGACCCTCCGGGTTTCTCGCCTCAACCAGCCCATCCGTGAACGCTGCCAGCAGGTCCCCGCTCTCAAGCTTGACCTCGACATCCTCGTACTCGACCTCGCGAAACAACCCGAGCACCGTCCCTCCCCGATCAAGTCGTTCGAGTTCAAGTCGCCCGGTGCCCGCCTCCCTTGCGATTGCGTTTGTTCCAGCCTTCCCTTTTTGAGCGCGTCGCAAAAGAAGTGGCGGATTATGGCCCGCGTTTGTGTACTGCAGAATCGATGTTCGCTCGTCGAACTCCGCATAGAAGAGGGTGACGTAGCTGGCGTCCATCATTGAGCCGACAATCTGGCGGTTGACGCGGTCGACGATCCGGCGGACGCGCGAGGACGCAACATCCCCATCTGCCATAGTCGCGTTTGGCCAGCCGGCCCCCCCTGTCTCGAGCGGTGCTGCCAGCCGCATCCGGTCGCGATAGGCATCGACGTAGGCGAGTACCTGCCCCCGCAGGTTCGCCTGCAGATTGGCCATCATGAGTGCCGCTGAGACGCCCTTGCCGCAGACGTCGGCGACGACAATGCCGACGAGGCCGGGCCCTGCATCGAGGAAATCGTAATAGTCGCCACTGACCGAGCGCGCGGGCAAACACGCTCCCGGAGCGAGATCAAGCGACTCGGACTTCGGCGCTGCGCGCGGGAAGAGTCGCGCCTGGACCTCCATCGCGATCCGCATCTCCTGATCGAGTCTCTGCTTCTCTGCGGAGACTCGGAGCAGCTCGCGGACGGACGAAGTCATTCGATTGAACGAGACCGCGAGTGTGCTCAACTGATCCTTACCTCGGATCGGAATCTCGTGCTCGAAGTCCCCTCCCTCGATTCTCTGCGTCCCGCGATAGAGACTATGCACCGCGCCAGTGATTGAGCGCGTCAGAAACATGGCCGAGACTATCGCGACCAATGCGATAACAAGAAAAATCAGGGCGAGACCGCTGATCACCGCATAGAAGATGCTTCCGAACTGGCCTGACCGGAATTGCTGGAGCCTGTACCAAAGATGACTCGTTTCGAGGAATGAGCGATCAACCGAGAGAGCTTCGTTTTCATCGGCCTTTCCCGTCTCCCATTCCGTGACCTGCATGAGTACCGGGTAGCCGTTCAAGGTCGAGGCCTGCGCAGCCTCGCGTCTAAGAGCCTCGAGTTCGCGGTCTCCGATGACGGCATTGCCCCGCGCCGTCTGCATCAATTGCGCCAAATAGGCGTGTCCCGGACTGACGATCAGCCCGGTAGTTTTCGTCAGCCGCCCGCACAACTCCTGACCGACCGGATAACTCAGTTGGAGGCTGGCACGCTCCGGTCCAGCCAAACGAACGAGGTGATGCGCATACACCTCTCTCGTACCGGTGGATGTCCTCGCAGCCACCAGCCCATGCAGTCCGTCGCCGTCACGCACCCAGGCAGGCCATCCACGGCCACCCAAGCCTCCAAAGCCCAAAATCTCATCTGAGTTGGTTGGCCCCGACTGCCGCATGCCAGCGCTCGCCGTCAAGCCGAGGTCGGTTTGACCGGGACGGTAGAGCCGGATCGAGAGGCCTGGAAAGACCGGCCCAAGTATCCGCACGCGGTCCTCGATGCGCTCGCGAAGCTGGTCTTGGGTGAGGCGGGTGAGCCCCCATCGCTCAAGGTCATGGCCAAGGGCCACGGTCGCGGTTCTCGAACCGTCGAGATAAACGTCAAGTTGGCGGGCGACGAGGCTCAGCGTCGAGCCGGTGATGACAACAAATCCGACTGCGGCCACCAATGCAATGACAAGCAACAGGGGAAGGACACCAAGCAGGAAGTATGTCACCAGCAGCCGCAGGCGCAGCCGCCAGAGCAGATGCTCAATGGACCAGCGCGTCCCAAGGAT
>JANNRD010000349.1:0-2044 GCA_031401095.1 Acidobacteriota bacterium | reverse complement strand
GCTGTCCGCCCGTCATGGCCACCGCGCCATTGAAGAGAATCTTGTAGGTGAGATTGACTCCGGCCGAGATCGCTTGACGGATCGCCAGGCTTCCCGAATGAAAGAGCGTCCCGTCCCCGTAAAGGGCCTCGACGCGGTTCGAAAGCGCCCGGGTATGTACATCGGCGACACCGACGACGGCACCGGCTTGCACCACATGGTGTTCGAGGTCGTCGACAACTCCATTGACGAAGCCTTGGCCGGGCACTGCTCCGAGATCACGGTGACGGTCCACGCGGACGAGTCCGTCACAGTCGCCGATAACGGCCGTGGAATACCTGTGGATATCCATCCGGAGGAGGGGCGCTCAGCCGCCGAGGTAATCCTGACCATCCTGCATGCCGGCGGCAAGTTTGACGACTCGTCCTACAAGGTGTCAGGCGGCCTCCATGGAGTGGGCGTTTCCGTTGTCAACGCCCTGTCGGAATATCTCCAGCTCACCATTTACCGGGACGGCCGGCTCCATACGCAGGAGTATCGGCTCGGTGAACCGCAAGCACCGCTCGCGGTAACGGGTACCACCGACAAGCGCGGCACCGTCATTCGTTTCCGCCCCAGCGCAGTCATTTTCACCAACATTGAATTTCACTACGAAATCCTGGCAAAGCGATTGCGCGAACTGTCGTTCCTGAATTCAGGCGTTCGCATCGCCCTGGTCGATGAACGTGACGACAAGCACGAGGTTTTCGAGTACGAAGG
The DNA here is from genome assembly GCA_031401095.1 of Acidobacteriota bacterium. GTDB lineage: Bacteria > Acidobacteriota > Blastocatellia > RBC074 > RBC074 > JANNRD01. Next base: position 1,306 of record JANNRD010000349.1, on the reverse strand, counting down.
CGGCTTGCGTGAGTTTGTCCGCTATCTGAACCGCAACAAGACCGCGGCTCATGACACCATCATCTGGTTCCGCACGCAGCAGGAAGCCATCACCGTAGAGCTGGCAGTGCAGTGGAACGACTCTTACCAGGAGAGCATGTACTGCTACACCAACAACATTCCGCAGAAAGACGGCGGTACGCACGTTGCCGGTTTCCGCAGCGCCCTGACCCGAACGCTGAACAACTACATCGAGCGCGAGTACCCGAACAAGGACAAGATCGCCATGACGGGCGATGACGCGCGCGAAGGGCTCACAGCGATTCTTTCGGTGAAGATGCCCGACCCCAAGTTTTCCTCGCAAACCAAGGACAAGCTCGTGTCCTCGGAAATCAAGGGCATCGTGGAATCCGCCGTTGCCATGAAGCTTGAGGAGTTTCTGCTTGAGAATCCTGCCCAGGCCAAGTCCATCGCAGCAAAAATTGTGGACGCAGCGCGCGCAAGAGAAGCGGCCCGCAAGGCGCGTGAGATGACACGACGCAAGGGTGCGCTGGATATCGCGGGGCTTCCCGGAAAGCTCGCTGATTGTCAGGAGAAAGATCCGGCCCTCTCGGAAATGTTCCTCGTCGAGGGAGACTCCGCAGGAGGATCTGCCAAGCAGGGCAGGGACAGAAAGACCCAGGCGATTCTGCCCCTCAAGGGAAAAATCCTTAACGTCGAAAAGGCCCGCTTCGACAAGATGCTGTCATCCGCCGAGGTTGGCACGCTCATCACGGCGCTGGGCTGTGGAATCGGCGCCGACGATTTTGATGTCGCCAAGTTGCGCTATCACCGCATCATCATCATGACGGACGCGGATGTGGACGGCTCCCACATCAGGACGTTGCTGCTTACTTTTTTCTATCGGCAGATGCCACAGCTGATCGAACGAGGTCACATCTATATCGCCCAGCCGCCGTTGTACAAGGTGAAGAAAGGCAAGACGGAAAACTACGTCAAGGACGATGCCGAGCTCAATGCGATGCTCCTCAAGTCGGCGCTCGACTCGGCCGCGTTGTTCGCTGATCCGGCGCAGCCCGCTTTGACTGGCGTAGCACTTGATGCACTTGCGAGGCGCTGGATGGAAGTCACCGCGATCATCAGACGGTCTTCGCGCCGCTACGATCAGCGGGTACTGGAACAGTTGCTCCATGTTCCCGAAGTCACGACAGCCGCCCATGACAACCTCTCCTGGCTGTCAGAATGGGGTCGCCAGCTTGCCGCACAGCTGAACGCGCCGGACGACGCAGCGCGTCGCTATGAGGTTCGTGTGCTGGCTGAAGACACG
>JANNRD010000348.1:0-5387 GCA_031401095.1 Acidobacteriota bacterium | reverse complement strand
TTGGCGCCTCGCCCCCGCTTCCGGAAACCTGTTTCAGATTTCCCCAGTTGTCATAGCCGTACCCCCTTGAGTACGCTCCTGCCGACGCCGTTGAAAGTCGATCGTAGTCATCATAGGTGTAATCCACGGTGTAGGCCGTATCCACATTGTCGACGATCCGTCTGATCCGACCGTTGTTCCTCCAGAGATCGAGACCCGAGTCATAAACCCCATACTCGTAGGCATAGTTCATGATCGGATCGGTGCCGTCCGTCTTGTCGACAATCATGCTGTTTAACTGCTGCCGCGAACTATTAAATCCAAGTCGAAGCCGCCTGCCATTCCCATAATTCAACTGCCTTACTGGACCAAACGCTCGGTAGGCCATCGAGTTCATGACATTGGTGGTAGTGTTCGGATCGTTGCCCGTCCAGTCGGTCCCGATTCCGCTTAGTGCTCCCACGGAATTGTACTTGTAATTGACCACCCTATTGAACTGGGCTTCCGGGGGCGGAGGCGTCGGCGTCGGCTCCGGACTCGGCGTTGGAGTCGGAGTCGGGTTCGGCGTTCCCGTGAAGTTGGCCGTCTTGTTCGAGTTCAGATTGAAGAACGTCTGCATCGTGGGCGCAAACGAGTAAGCGGTCTTGCTCGCGCTCAGATAGTATGTCCCTCCACTCGGCACGCTGAAGAACCAATAGTACCCCGATGAGTCCGAGGTCGTGACACGAGCCTGGCTGCCCGTCATGGTGATTGTCGTTCCCGGAATCGCGACGCTTGCCGCCGTCCGCGTCTGGCCGCTGATGGTGTAGAGCGCCGAACCCCCGACTCCGCCTCCACCCTGGGCATTCCCAGCAACATAGTTCACCTTTGTGATCTGCCCTCCATAATTGTAGCTGTAGTTGAGCGAATAGGTAATCCCCGGCAATCCTGTGAACGCCCGCGATTCACTCTGAAGCCTGCGGAAACTGTCGTAGGCATAACCCGTCGAGCCTTCACCGTCCGTCATCGTCTGCCTGGCCCCGTATTCGTCATAGGTGTAACCGACAGGAGGCGTTGCGCCCCCGTCATTGTAGCTGACGCCGGTCACGAGATTCCGCGTGTTGTAGGCATAGGTGACCACGATCCCGCGAGCGTCCGTCGCCGCCTCGACCTGGTCGTTGGCGCGGTAGGTAAATGAGATGGTCCCAGCCTCCGGTGTCGTCTCGCTCTGTCTTCGGCCATAGCCGTCGTGGACAAAACTGCGCGTCTGCGTCTTTCCCGTCGTATCGCTGTGACGAATCTCCAGAAGTTGGTTGAGCCGGTTGTAGATATACTCGGCCTTGCTGTAAATGTTGTTGAACGTGTATGGACTCCACTCGGTTGCTTCGGAGAGCCGCCCCATTGCGTCGGCCTTGGTGATCGTCCGGTGTCCCATTTCATCGATCACTGTCGTTGTCATGCCCCCGGCGCATCCACAACCCGCGTAGTCGTACTGTCTGGTGTTGTTGTCGGGATGGGTGACGAGTTTCAGCCGGCTCAGTTCGTCGTAGGTCAGATGCGAGAAGATCCAACCCGACCCGGTTGGCGGTGCATCCTCATCGCGCGGAGTCCAGTCACTGTTGATCGCAATCACGTTCGAGACATCTATTTGCCTGCCGAGCTGGTCAAAGACAAATTGCTGCCCTGAGTATTTGCCCGCGATCGCGTCCGGGTGATCCGTGCTGCGGCGAAAGACCCGCCCAGCGCCATCGAGCAGCGCGAGGGCATATTTCACCTGATCGACACCGTTGATCCGGTCAAACTTCGTGAATGTGCCCAAGCCAAGCGAGCTGTCATAGTAGACAAGACTCGTGTACCCGGTGTCGGGTCTCGTCTCGACCAACGGCCGGTCCGCAAAGTCATAGGTCAGCGTTGTCACTTGCTCCTCGGTGCTCGATCCAGGCCGGAGAATGGACTTCCTGACAACGTTGCCGCTGTAGTAGTCATATTGCGCCCCGGTTCTGAAACCGGTCGGGTCCTGACCAGTGTATGGATAGACGTGGGTCTGAGGAGTTCCAACGGGTTTGTTGCTGTAATTGTCGGCAAGACTCACCTGCATCCGGTTGCCCGCTCCATCCGCCTCACCACGCACGTTGCCGTTCGTGTCATAGCTCACCCGCTTGACGATGCGAGGCGCGCTCGCAACGCCGTTTACGACCGAGTACTGGGTGACGCTTGTCAGATTGCCGCGCTCGGTAAAGCTCACGCCATATCCAGCGTCGTGCTGAATCACCGCGTCCGCGCTGGCATCGATGAAATAGGGCGCAGCCGCTCCATTGGAATCGGTGAACGTTCCCATTTCGTCGTAGTTGTTCTGGATTCGCGAAAGCAGAGTCGTTCCCTCACCGGCATAGACCGAAACGACCGAAGGCAGACCAAGGACTCGCGCCGTGGTGTAGTTGAGATACTCCATGACGGTCCGGCGATAGACTCCCCCAGAATACCCTTCGTACTCATCCTTGTTCTGAAGCAGTTGAATGCCATTGCTTGCCAGATAGCTGAGCCGCGTCTTCCGATAATTGGTCGCATCAAAGACTCTGGTCTCGAGCACCCGCGCGTTTGACCGGTACCAGAATCCATCATCCACCCAGTCCACCTGCTGCGTTCTTGTCGGGTTATCGCTCCCAGGTGCATAAGTCAGCACCTGTTGGGTCATCCCATTCGTGCTCACCACATAGCGATAGCCGGCGGGAGCGATGACCTCGCCTCCGTTGTAGAGATATCCCGTTTCATAACCGCCCTGCCAGTTCTCAGCTTGTTCGAGTCGCATCGTGAAGCGAGGACAATCACCCTGTGCCATCGGCTCGTTTGGGTCGAGATTGAACCGGGTATAGGCGACGCGGCGCTCGACACCCTGACCCGAGACCGTCGGCGCCCACTTTTCAAGCAGATACATCTGCCCGAACTTCGTGTACGCGAAGCGGAAGTTCTGGCCGTTGGGATAAGTGATCCGCGATGGCAGATAGACCTGTTGTCCAGTGATCGTCGCCGGGTCCATTGTGTATGTCCCAAGGAAAAGGGGCTGCATCGTCACCGGCTGGTAGTCGAGGACGACAAATCGATACCACGTCCCTGATCGATTCTGCCGAACCTCGAGAAGACGGTTGCTCTGATAGTAGAAATCAACCCTCCGCCCAGCGGTGTCGATGATGTAGTCGATGACGCGGTCCATGTTGTCGAGTGACCGGTAATTGACGCCGACAAAGTTGCCATTCCGATCCTTGATCTGCGTTGGCAGAAACTGGTGATCGCCGTTGACGGTGGCTGAATCTCCGAAGGTGATCTGCGCGCCTCCCGCAGTCCGCAGAACCCGGCTGCTCCAGGTGAAATCGAGATAGGAAGAGTCATAACTCTCGTAGCGATCGGTGCTTGAGTTGTAGGACAGCTCGTGATGGGTCCCGTCCGGGGCGATATAGAGCACACTGGACTTGCCATTGAACCAACTTCCGTATGGGTTTACGGAGTCGAGCGTCTGAATGACACCCATCCCGATTCTCCACCCGGGGCCGGGAAAGCCCTTCTCGGCGTTGAAGAACATCGTGCTTTGATCCTCACCGCCAACGAACTTTGGATACTTTGTCCAGACCTTGCTGTTGTAGGTCAGGGCGAGTGAGAGTCCGAGACCCGCCCGCCCGGCAAGACCAACCACGGGGGCAGTAAAGCTGAAATTGCCCGAATCCAGATTGACCGAGATTCCACCGACGCTTGTCGAACCCGCGGTTGGGTCAGCATTCTGCATCGGGAGACCGCCCGCGACACCGGTCGCATTGCCGGGTTTCGTGAGCTCCGAATAGTAGTGGCTGAAGTTGCCGCTGAGAGTGGGCGTTGGATCATCGTAACCAGGACCGGGCAGAGTATTACCCGAGACGCCTGGAACGGGCGGACCGGGATGATGTTCCCTGTGTGCATCGATGCCGGTCCCACCACCACCGCTGCCCCCGCTGCTTCCACCTGTACCGCCACCGCCGTTTGGCTGGTCATAGGCGCCACTCATAAACGCTGTCATGGCGCTTGCGACATTGACGACCCCGCCACTCGATACCTTGCCAGTGAGATGTGACGACAACCTCACGCCGGCGATAAGACTGAGCCGCACTGTTTGAGCCGAGACCCACGGACGCAAGGTCTTGAGCAGCCCGGCGACGCCCGAGACCACAGGGGCCGCAGCCGAGGTTCCCGTGAGGGTCGCATAGCCACCGCCCTGCTGGGTCGAGAGGATATCGACACCCGGCGCTCCGATGTGAGCAAGCGTCGCGTTCCAGTTTGAGAAGGTTGCCAGAGTGTCGCTGTTTGTCGTCGCGGCGACAGTGATCAGGTTGCTGATCTGGTAGCCGGCCGGGTAGTGCGGGAACTGCGCAGGTCCTCACCGCTGTTTCCGGCGGCAGCGACAACGAGAGCGCCGGAGGTGGACGCCCGTTCGATTGCCTCGTACATGGCATTTGAGTAGCCGCCACCGCCGAAGCTGCAGTTGATGACGGCAGCATGATTCTGGGTGGCGTAGTCGATTGCCTCAACGACATTGGCAATGGTGCCGCTGGCGGAAGAATCGAGCGCCTTGATGGGCATGATCGCGGCATGCCAGAGGACACCGGAAACCCCGGCGGCATTGTTGCCTTCGGCTGCGATAATCCCTGACATCTGAGTCCCGTGACCCTGGTCGTCGGTGACATTGTTTGTATCGCTGACGAAGTTCCAGCCGCGGACATCATCTGGATATCCGTTGCCATCATCGTCCCGCACCGATTGCCCTGTCGCCTCGGCCTCGTTCCTCCAGAGGTTGTTCCGAAGGTCAGGATGGGTGAGGTCGATCCCGGTATCGATGACGGCAATGATCGTCTGATGTGAACCGGTGGTTGTCTGCCAGCCCGCGGGCGCCCCGATATCGGCTCCTGACACTCCGCCGTTCTGGCCAGTGTTTGCGAGTGCCCACTGAGCGGCGAACTGAGGGTCGTTTGGCTGCGATGACTGAACACTTCGGGTGACGATATAGTTCGGCTCGGCCCACTCGACGACGAGATTCAACTGGCGCAGGTTGAAAAGCGTGTCAGCGAGGTCCGAGTTATCCTTGATCGTGATCTTCTCCGCGTTACTTCGTCCCCGAAGCTTCTTGTTGTTCTTTGAGAAGGCCTGGAGCACGACATCGCGCTGGGATCTCTGAGCGGTCGAGCGAAACTTGACGAGCAACTCTCCCGGCTTATGGCTGCGAGTGATCGCCTGAGGCGCCATCATTAACCGTGCCGCTGGGGGTGCCGCCTTCGCCTGCGGGGAGACCGCGAGGATTGGCGCGTAGGCGAGGAAAACACAAAGCAGAACAACAGCAAGCTTTCTGAGAGGTGGCATAAGATCCTCATGGCTTGAATCGGTGTCGGCTGTGAACCCGATCGAGGAAC
>JANNRD010000347.1:0-3240 GCA_031401095.1 Acidobacteriota bacterium | reverse complement strand
AGGGAACTTCATTACAACATCTTGACCCCGCTTCAGTCAATTCCGGATGGCCCGGATGGTCCGGATGGTCCGGGATGGCCGCGACGTCCCCGGCGGTGAGGGTGCCAGCACCGAACATCACTCAGCTCGCATCGCACCCCCTTCTTTTGCCCTCGTGGTCTTTGAGCTATACTAACGCTCACACACAAGCTAGCCTTTCGAGATTTGAAGGAGATTTCAAGAAGATAATGCAAGCGAAATCGAAGATTGGTGGGAACATATCAGACTCGAAACAGGACCGTGAACGCCCGCTTGAGGAGTTGCTCTCTTCAGATTCCGATCCTCAAGAGACGGTCGAGTGGATCGAGGCATGGGATCAGATTCTCAATCAGGAAGGGCTCGAACGAGCCGCCTATTTGCTGCACACGCTCAGCTCGCGGGCGAGTTCCGCCGGCCTCGAGCTGCCACCGAAGTTCAATACCCCCTACCTCAATACCATTCGTAAGGAAGACGAACTCCCATACCCGGGCGATCGCACGATCGAACGCCGCATCAAGAGCCTGATTCGATGGAACGCGATGGCGATGGTCGTCCAACAGAACCAAAAGGACGCGGGAATTGGCGGTCACATTGCCACCTACGCCTCATTGGCAACATTGCTTGAGGTTGGCTTCAATCACTTCTTCAGAGGAAGCATTGGTGATCAACCGGGTGATCTACTCTATCTCCAGGGCCACGCGGCGCCCGGCATCTATGGGCGAGCGTTTCTCGAAGGAAGGCTGTCGGTTGGACATCTCGAGAACTTTCGTCATGAGTTGCGTGGTGAACCTGGGCTTTCCTCCTATCCGCACCCGTGGCTGATGCCCGATTTCTGGCAGTTCCCGACAGTTTCGATGGGTCTTGGACCCCTCAATGCGATCTATCAGGCGCGATTCATGCGGTTTCTCGAAAATCGCGGTCTCTTGCCGGTCACAGATCGCAAGGTCTGGGCGTTTCTTGGCGATGGAGAGATGGACGAGCCAGAATCGATGGGGTCAATCACTCTCGCCTCTCGTGAGCACCTCGATAATCTGATCTTCGTCATCAACTGCAACCTCCAGCGGCTGGATGGACCAGTGCGCGGCAACAGTAGCATTATTCAGGAGCTGGAAGCGGCCTTCCGTGGCGCTGGGTGGAATGTCATTAAGGTGATCTGGGGCGAGGATTGGGACGAACTGCTGGCTAGCGACAATTCAGGCCTTCTGCTGAAGCGCATGGAAGAGTGTGTTGACGGCGAGTTTCAGAGCTTCAAGGCCAAAGGAGGCGCCTACATCCGGCAGGAGTTCTTTGGCAAGTATCCACAGTTGCTAAAGCTCGTCGAGCATATGAGTGATGACGAGCTCGGTAGCCTGCGCCGCGGAGGACACGATCCGGTCAAGGTCTATAATGCTTACAAGTCCGCCTTTGAGCACAAACGCCGGCCAACGGTGATTCTTGCGAAGACCGTTAAGGGATATGGTCTCGGCGCATCCGGCGGCGAGGGTCGCAACCTCGCACACCAGTCCAAGAAGATAAGCGAAGAGCATCTGGAGGTCTTCCACGACCGGTTCGATGTTCCAATCGACGACGAACAGGCGAAGAAGGCCGTGTTTTTCTTGCCTTCCGCCGACAGTCCCGAGATTGTCTATCTGCAGGAGCGTCGTCGTGCCCTCGGTGGCTATCTCCCGGCCCGCCTGCCGCTCGCAGAAGGCCAGATTACCGCTCCACCTCTTGCATTCTTCAAAGAAGCAATCGAGGGTTCCGGTGACCGCGAGATCTCGTCGACGATGGCCTACGTTCGGTTGCTGACTCAACTCCTCAAGGAAGCTCAGATTGGCCCACGAGTCGTTCCTATCATCCCGGATGAGGCTCGGACGTTTGGGATGGAGTCGCTCTTCCGCCAGGTCGGTATCTACGCCAGTCAGGGACAGCTCTACAAACCGCACGACGCCGATGTCTTTCTCTATTACAAAGAGGCGAAGGACGGGCAGATCCTCGAAGAGGGAATCACCGAAGCCGGCTCAATGGCCTCAACGACAGCCGCCGGTACGGCCTACGCGAATTACCGGATCGATATGATCCCGTTCTTTACTTACTACTCGATGTTCGGCTTCCAGCGGATCGGCGACTTCATCTGGGCTTTCGCGGATGCGCGAGGCAAGGGATTTCTGATGGGTGCGACTGCCGGGAGGACTACCCTGCACGGCGAAGGCCTGCAACATCAGGACGGACACAGCCTGGTACTCGCAAGCACGGTCCCAACCTGCACGTCCTATGATCTCGCATATGGATATGAGATTGCGGTTGTCATCCAGGATGGCATCCGGCGAATGTATGAGCTTCGCGAAGACCTCTTCTACTACATCACGCTCTATAACGAGAACTATCTCATGCCGGCGATGCCCGCAGGTGATTCAGTCCGCGAGGGAATCCTCAAAGGCATCTACCAGCTTAGTGCTGCGACGACCAACGGCAAGCTGAAGGTGCAGCTCTGGGGGAGCGGGCCGATGCTCAATGAGGCGCTCCGTGCGCAGAAGATTCTTGCTGAGCAGTACAAGGTCTCCGCTGATGTCTGGGGCGTCACCAGTTATGGCCAATTGCGTCGTGAAGCGCTTGGCACCGAGCGATGGAATCGGCTGCACCCGGCTGAGCCCGCTCGGAAGCCATTCATCCAGATGGTGGCTGAAGGGACGGAAGGCCCGATCATCGCGGCGACTGATTTCATGAAGATCGTTCCGGATCAGGTTGCTCCGTGGACCGCAGGCAGGCTGTCGAGCCTTGGCACTGACGGCTTTGGCAGGAGCGACAATCGTGAATACCTGCGACGTCACTTTGAGGTCAATGCCGAGACCATCGCAGCGACGGCTATCGCACAACTATCTCGTGCCGGGAAGATCAGTGCCAAGAAGGCCGTTCAGGCTTTCACCGACCTCGGCATTGATACCGAGGCACAGGACCCTGCCTTGGCCTAACGAAGAAGAGAACTAACGGAGGTCAAGAACCACAGAGGCTCAGAGACACAGAGACAGTACAGAGAAGAACAAGAGGGCTTGTAGAACACCCTCTCCGCACCGTTCCTATTTCTTCTCTGTACTGTCTCTGTGTCTCTGAGCCTCTGTGGTTCTTGACCTCCGTTAGTTCTCTTCCTCTCTTCGTTAGGCCAAGGCAGGGTCCTGTGCCTCGGTATCAATGCCGAGGTCGGTGAAAGCCTGAACGGCCTTCTTGGCACTGATCTTCCCGGCA
>JANNRD010000346.1:0-8876 GCA_031401095.1 Acidobacteriota bacterium | reverse complement strand
GTCGTTCGCGTCGTTCGCGTCGTTCGCGTCGTTCGCGTCGTTCGCGTGAGTCCTCTCTTCCACGCTGTCCCTCTAGCTTTCTGGGTGTTAGAGCGAGCCCGAGCTAGAGGTACTTCACGAAAACGACTTCGTTGCGGCGCTCGTTGTAGATGAGTTCATCGACTAGCTGGTTTGTGAGGAGGATGCCAAAGCCTCCGGCGCGAAGGCCCTTCTCATCGCGGACGGCGATGTGCCGGAAAGGATCACCGGTCGGGTTGTTGAGGGCAGCATGCTCCAGTTGAGCTGGATCAAAGCCTTCACCGGGATCCTTGATCCAATAGATCAAGGCGTGTTTCATTCTGATAAAAGCCACCTCGACCATCTTGTTCGGATCAAGCTTCCCACCATGTTCCATCGCATTGTTGAGCATCTCGCGAAAGGCGTAAGCGATCGCCTCGCGCGTCTGCTCCGGAACATCCTTCTTGAGGGTGGTTAACAGCTTTTGCAATACTGGCACCGCGGAAAGATCGCAGGGAACTCGAAACTGCACCCAATCGGGCTGCGCGGAGACGACCTCGATGCGGATCATCGGACAGGCAACAAACGCGCCCTCGATTGCAGTACGAAGTTCAGCAATGGAAAAAGGTTTGATCAGGAAATCACAGATGCGGCGGCGAAGTGCACCGATGACCAGCTCCGGCGTATCATGCGCCGTGATCATAATGCAGCGGAGATCGGGAGAGGACTGGCGCAGGGCTTCGAGGAACTGAACACCGTCACCTTCATCGAGGATGTAGTCGATGATCGCGAGATCTATGGGCTCACTTGCGAGAAAATCGAGCCCTTCCCGAGCGGTCGTTGCGGATAGCACTGTGTGACCATCGCCGGAAAGCGTGGGTACAATCAGCCGATGAAGATCTGGGTCGTCGTCGACCAGGAGAATCCGGCTCATCGTCTCTCGTCCGTTCCCTCTTCTCGCTGCCTCTCACAGGAGCATCGTTATTATGCATCCGAGTCCAACGTTTAGCTAGGCGGAGGTGTCCCGAAGATGAAAGACGCACGGAGATCGTTTCTGCTTGAGACCCCGGCCGATCCACTGCCAGCCGGAGTTGCCTTTGTTCGGCATGCCCGGTTTCGCCTCCACGACGATTACCTCGAGAAGATTCGCCGCTCGCTCGAGACCCTGACTGAGATGCAGGTCTGGGCACGGTTGAATGACGATTCGAATAGTATTGGCAACCTCATCCTGCACGTCGCTGGAAATCTGCGCCAATGGGTCATCTGCGGAGTTGGAGGAGCGGCGGATGGACGCGTCCGCTCGCTCGAGTTTGCCGCGCGTGAATCGATGAGTGGATGTCAGTTGTTGGAACTGTTGGAGTCGACAGTGGAGGAGGCTGATGGTGTGCTTGCGCGGCTGACCGAGGAGATCGAGGCGTCTCAATCCGATCTTGCATTGCAGCGATTAATATCGCCACAGGGCTACGCGCAGACGGTTCTCGATGCTGTCTTTCATGTCGTCGAACACTTCAGTCAGCATACCGGCCAGATACTCATGCTCGCGAAGTGGCAAAGAGGAATGGAGATCGCTCTCTATGACAATCGTGAATTGGAGTAGCGGTGTCCCTGCCGCTCTGCCGGTGACGTGGTCCGCGCTCAGTTGACCAGGAAACAAGCCGCCAACTACTCGGGGTCAGTGAGTGAGCGATAAAACATTTGCTGGGATCGGGCTACGATGTCAGGACGATTCGGGAGCCGCCGACCCGGCCGGGTTGAATTTGATGACGTTTCAGGCGATACCCAGTTCCTTGAGTTCGGCCTGCTCCTGCCGGATCACGATCGCACGGCCCAGCAGCTAAACGTCAGTGTCGGTCACGGTCTTCTCGTCCGGGGATGGCCACTGTCTGAGAAATCCGCTATGCTCTGGAGAGCCAGAGGAGGGCCGCAAGCATGGGACAGGCTGTGCCGAACCCACCGCCAGGGTTTGACGATCTCCCGCCCGAGGAGAAGGTTGAGTATGTCCAGTCGCTGTGGGATCGCATCGCGGCTGGACTTGATCGTATGGAAATCCCCGACTGGCATGTCCAGATCGTTCGTGAGCGCCTGGCTGCGTACGACGACGACCCCACAGCCGGTCGAGATTGGGATCAGGTGAAGCGCGACCTTCGGGCGAAACTAGACGGGTCCAGCGAGCGGTAATGGCTTCCAGGGTCCGCCTTCAACCTGGGGCGGAATTGGATGTCGCCGGTGCGGCCTTCTGGTACGAGGCACAGGGAGCGGGGCTCGGCGCCGAGTTCCTCTCCGTGTTGGATGAAGTCCTTGTTCGTGTCGGCGCAAGCCCACAGCAATTCCCAGACCTTAACTATGGTGTTCGCCGCGCCCTCCTCCGTCGCTTTCCCTACGGAGTTTACTTCGTGGCGGGGCCGGAGCGGTCCGTCGTGATTGCAGTCCTGCACCTGCATCGGCACCCCGACACTTGGAGGCGGCGTGTGTAGCCACTGCGGTGCGAACTCGCGGGACAACAACCGGCTGAACCCGTCGACCGGCGCGAGGCGCTCTCAGACCAGGTAGCGCGAGTTCCGCGCCGGCCGCGGGCGGCCTAATCCCTCGCTTAGCTCGAACGTTAGGCCGGGCAATAGGTCCTGGCAAAGGAGGGGTCCGATGCGTCGCCATGCGCACCTTGTTCTATGTGGCTTGCTCCTCTCTGCTCCGCCGGTGATCGCTCAGAATGCCGCTGACCCGGCACTCCGCGCGGCGAGAAGGCGTGGCTAACGACCCGGACATCACGCGAGGCGCTGACGCTTGCCCTGTCCAGGATGATCGCGAACGGCCAAATCACGCGCGGCTGAGCGATGGCGTGATGTGGCAGATTGTTGCGTGATGCGCAACATGCTATCGTTGTGGGGTGATCAAGTCGTTCCGCCACAAGGGACTCCAGCGGTTCTACAAAATGGGTAGCGCAGCTGGTATCCAGCCGGAGCAGCGAAAACGGTTACGACTCCAGTTGGCCGCTCTCGAGACCGCTACAACGATTAAGGATATGGATATCCCCGGGTTCAAGCTCCATCGCTTGAAGGGTGGTCGGAGAGGCGAGTGGTCCATCTGGGTAAACGGTAATTGGCGAGTCACGTTTGATTTCGAAGAAGGTAGCGCTTACATCGTGAACTATGAGGACTACCACTGATGGGTATGCATAATCCGCCACATCCGGGTGAGTTTATTCGGGAAATCTACATGGAACCCTACGGACTGAGCGTGCGAAGGGTGGCAAGTAGTCTCGCTGTGTCGCCGTCGACGCTTAATCGAGTCCTCAATGGTCTCAGCAACGTTTCGCCGGAAATGGCTCTGCGTCTTTCGAAAGCGCTTGGTCGGTCGCCCGAAAGCTGGAATGGCTTGCTGCCATGCTTTCCTGAACAGGAGAACTTGTGATTAGACTTATGATTCATCTAGCTCAATCGCTGCGTACCGCTCGCGCGCATGTGATCACCGTTATCTCCGGCGTTGCCGCGTTCGCGCTCGTTGCGTCCATATTCGCATCGGGCGCACTCCAGGCGCAGCCTGCCGCCCAGAAGGCCAATGTGGCCAACGATCCCGACGTCCTTGGGGCCGAGCGCCTCTTTTCCGCGTGGATCGAAGGGCAGATCGCGTATCGGGGGCTCCCGGGAATTGTTGTCGGCGTGGTGAGCGACCAGGAACTTGTCTGGGCCAAGGGCTTCGGCTTCGCAGATTCCAAGGCGAAATTGCCGATGATGGCGACCACCAAGTTTCGCATGGCCTCCCACAGCAAACTGTTCACGGCCATCGCCATTATGCAGCTCCGGGAAGAGGGAAAGCTGGGTCTTGACGATCCAGTGGTGAAACATCTCCCCTGGTTCAAGGCCAAACCCGCTGGCGACGACGACGGCCCAATCACTGTTGAGCAACTCCTCTCGCACAGCTCGGGGATGCAGCGCGAGGCTGGTGACCACTGGACATCATACGTGTTTCCGACGTCCGATGAGATTCGTCGTCTCTACGCCGACCGTCAGGCGGCGTTCGCTCCGTCGGTGCGCTGGAAGTACTCCAATCTCGCCTATGCCATTGCCGGCATGCTGATTGAGCAGGTGAGCGGTGAGCGGTGGGCCGACTATGTTGAGCGCCACATTTTCAAACCGCTGGGCATGAACGCCTCGAGCGTGGACCAGAATGTTTCCGGCCTGGCCGTTCCATACGGATCCCGCATGCCGGACGGGACGCGAGAGATACGCCCCTTCGTGGACGCGCGTGGTATGGCGGCGGCCACGGGGATCACCTCGAACGTGGCGGACATGGCGAAGTTTGTCTCAGCGAACTTCCGCCGGGGCCCGCGCGGCGGGGCGCAGATCGTGAGCACTGGATCGTGGCGCGAGATGCACCGGGTGCGCTCGGTGGAGGAGAACTGGAACTCGGGTTCGGGGCTCGGATTCGATGTGTCCCGGATCAATAACCGACCCTACGTCGGGCAGGCCGGCGGCTATCCCGGCAACACGACCATGACGTCAATCCAACTCGACGACAAGGTGGGGGTCATCGTCCTCACGAACACGACCGACTCCAACCCGAGCGACATCGCGCGCCAGTTGATGGCCACCGTCGGTCAGGCGGTCGCAAAGGCGGCGGCGCCGAAGCCGGACGTCATGGCGTGGGACCCGGCATGGGCGCGCTTCGCAGGGCTGTACCGCGGACGCGGAGTGGACTCGCAGGTCGTGCTCCTCAACAAGCGGTTGGTGCTGTTCACTCCGAATGGCCCGGACGTGAATACCATCATCACGCTCGAGCCACTCGGCGGCGGAACCTTCCGCTTCGTCGCACCCACGGGCGGTGGTGTAGTGGGTGAGGTGGTGCGATTCGATGAGGAGAGTGGGCGTCCGATGCGGATGTACACAGGCGACAGTTGGGCTGATCGCGTGGAGCCACGGTGATTGAGTTCGTGGCGCCTCTTGCCGTCTAAACACTCATTCAACCCGAACCATTCCGCAGGTGACTTGGTCGGTGAAATCCACCGTTAAAGACGGACTCAAGATGGTGGCTGTTGAAAGACAAATGATACGATAGCGATAGCGCGACGTCGTGATTCCAATACCTAACTCCACGTTCGACCGAAGGTGCGGCAGAATCTTGTTATTTTGAAAACAGATCGCTCCGCGAGTCCAAGACAAAGATTGATTCGAAAAGGCGCCTCACATCCATTGCACCGGAGCGCACGCCACGTGGGCTGTGACGCTCGAGTGTTCTGGGCGCGCGCCCGGTGAACGGGTTGTTAGGCTGCTGGGCGAAGAGCGAGATTCATGCAAATGGCCGACCCCACAATTCGTGAGCGGTTCCTTGACGAAGCGGCGCGGTTCGTGCGCGCTGCTAGTGCGATTCCTGGCGTTCTGCGCATTGCGCTCGTCGGGTCCATCGTGACTGACAAGGCTAATCCGAAGGATATCGATCTCCTGGTGACGGTTGCCGACGAGGCCGACTTGGCACCGCTCGCATCGTCAGCGCGTCGGCTGCAGGGCAAGTTGCAGGGGCTGAACCACACGGCCGACGTGTTTCTGGCGGACGAGCGTGGTCGCTACCTCGGGCGGACCTGCCCCTGGCGCGAATGTTGGCCGGACATCCGGCAGGCGTGCGACGCGCTGCACTGCGGCCGGCGCCCATATCTTCACGACGATCTCGCCACCGTCACCTTGAACGCCGAAATCATCGCGGCGCCTCGGGTGTTGGTGTGGCCCAGGGCGGAGTGCTTCGGCCCAGTACCGCGGGATGTGGAGCGATTTCTGGAGGTCCTTTGACACGCAGCCTGACCAACGAAGGGAGCCGGCGCGCCCATCAGTTTGTGCCATCTTGTCGCCAGGGCGCGCGGCTCATTCGTAGTCGTTTGGCGTTGCTCCCGTCTGCCATGAGCGAGAGCGCATCCAATCGAGACCTGACGAGCGACATCTCGTTCGCTGGATGCTTGAGCATGGTGAGCCAGACGCTCGGCAGTTTCTACGTCAGCTTGAGCGGGCACAGGTTCTCCCGAGGCGCTGTCCTTGCGGCTGCGCCAGCATTGATTTTAGTATTGATGGACAGCCGAAGCCGACGAGCGGGCTTCGCCTGATTGCCGACTTCGTTTTCGGCAGTGGTGACGAGTTGAGCGGCTCTTTGTTTTCGAGCAGTTGGGAGTTCTCGCTGGCTTGGAGGTTTACGGTTTGGCTGGCGACGCTCCGAAGACTTTACCGAGTCCAGATTCACTTCAACTTCAACGCTCACTTGGCTGGCACCTCAACCTGCTGTAGACTCCGAGCGTCGCATCCCAACCAACGCTGGAGACGGTCTCGATGAGTATCCTTCCGCTCTTTCTCCTGATCGCGCAACCGGCAACAACTATCGATGCCGGTTCAGCTCCCGTTTTTTCCTATCTCCCGATCGCGCTTTTCCTTCTTGTGGCGGCGGCTTTTCCCGGTGTCGCGCTGCTCATCCTGCGCGCGATTCGACCGCAGATATATGATCAGAAGAAGATGATGCCCTATGAATGTGGGGTCGATCCGATCAAAGATGCGCGTGAGCGTTTTTCGATCCGATTCTACATCATCGCCATGCTCTTTCTGATCTTCGATGTTGAGACGGTCTTTCTCTTGCCGTGGGCGATTGGCTTTGACCGGCTGGCTGTCTTTGGCCTCGTCGAGATGTTGATCTTCGTCGGAATTCTGGTTGTTGGTTATTATTACGCCTGGCGTAAGGGAGTGCTCAACTGGGCCTGAATCTGGGCCCGCAGCAGGGAGCTTATGTCGCTTGAGTTGGATCAGGCAGTAGGTGGCGGCTTTATCACGAGCAAGGTCGATTGGGTAATCAATTGGGGGCGGAGTTCCGCGCTCTGGCCAATGACCTTTGGTCTCGCGTGTTGCGCAATTGAGATGATGGCCACCGGAGCTTCACGATTTGATCTTGATCGTTTTGGGGCGGGAGTCTTCCGACCAAGTCCGCGACAATCGGATCTGATTATTGTTGCTGGCACCGTGACCCTCAAGATGGCGACGGTCGTGAAGCGCATTTACGATCAAATGCCCGAGCCAAAGTGGGTCCTTTCGATGGGATCGTGCGCCAATGTCGGTGGCCCATTCAATACCTACTCAACTCTCCAGGGAGTTGACCGGATCATCCCAGTTGATGTTTACGTTCCGGGCTGTCCACCGCGTCCCGAGGCATTGATCTACGGCCTCATGCGGCTTCAGGACAAAATCATGCGCGAGCATCCCACCCGATTCTTTTTTGGTCGAGGTAATGTTGATTCTGGTGAGATGGTGGCTGCAAAGGACGTCGAACCACCGGTTCCGATGAGCCCGCTCGAGAAAGACATCCGCACTGAGGAAGAGCCGCGAGTCTGATGGAAGGGCAGACTCTCGCTATTTTCCGGATCACACCTTGAGCACTTCGTCTTCTTTGTGTTTGGCCAGATCGGCAATCCTCGCGGTGTGCTGGTCGGTCAGTTTCTGAATCTCGGCCAGCCCGTCCTTCTCTTCGTCCTCCGAAATAGCCTTGTCCTTAAGAGCCTTCTTGAGCTTGTCATTCGAGTCGCGACGAATGTTGCGAACAGCGGTCTTGTGCTCTTCGGCAATCTCACCGACGTGCTTTGCCAGCTGCCGGCGTCGCTCCTCAGTCAAGGGGGGGATCGGGATACGTATCAACTTACCGTCGTTTGAAGGGTTTAGGCCAAGATCCGAGCTACGGATGGCTTTCTCGATGACCACGACCAGAGACGGGTCAAAAGGCTGCACCGTCAGCAGTGCAGCCTCAGGGGCGTGAATCGTTGCAACCTGATTGAGCGGCATCTGAGTGCCATAATAATCGATGGTGATGCCATCAAGAAGACTCGTCGATGCCCGCCCAGTTCGCACTGTGCCCAGCTTGCGGCGGAAGTCTTCGATCGAGTGCTCCATTCGAGTTTTCGTCTCTCTCGCTATCTCCTTGGTCATCTCGTGTCCTCCGACTCCCCACTCTTCCTGAATCGTCAGTGAGAGCGATGACTACGCTGAGCGGACCAGCGAGCCAATGGGCTCACCACAGACCGCGCGTTTGATGTTTCCGGGCTTGGTCATATCAAAGACCATGATCGGGAGGCCATTATCCATGCACAGGGAGACGGCCGACGCATCCATGACCCCAAGCTGATCCCGGAGCAGGCGGAGATGGCTGAGTTCGTCGATCTTGACTGCAGAAGCGTCCTTATTGGGGTCTGCAGTGAAGATGCCGCCGACCCGCGTCGCCTTCATGATGACATCTGCCTGAATCTCGAGCGCGCGGAGCGCCGCTGCCGAGTCAGTAGTGAAAAAGGGCTGTCCAATCCCCGCAGCAAAGATGACGATGCGGCCTTTTTCAAGGTGACGCACGGCCCGCCGGCGGATGAACGGTTCAGCCACCTCGCGCATTTCAATCGCCGACAGCACACGCGTGAAACCACCACGCTTTTCAAGAGCGTCCTGAAGCGCCACTGCATTCATGACCGTCGCCAGCATTCCCATATAGTCAGCTGAAGCGCGATCCATTCCGGATGCGCTCGCCTTGATGCCGCGGAAGATGTTGCCGCCCCCGACGACAAGTGCGACCTCGACCCCGAGGTCGACGACATCCTTGACCTCACCGGCGACGCGGTGAACCACCTGCGGGTCAATTCCGTAGCCGACATCCCCCATCAGTGCTTCGCCGCTCAGCTTGAGTAGAATGCGGCGATAAACGGGTTTAAGTTTCTCGGATTTGTCTTCCACGTGTGTCTCTGGCACTTGTGTCTCTGGCAGTTGGCAAATGCCCGATCGACGTTATCAGCGAAACGGAGGCGGTCGAAGCCTCCCGGGATGCGAACTGTTACTGGACAGCAGCGGCAACTTCGCTGGCGAAATCGTCGCTCTTTTTCTCGA
>JANNRD010000345.1:0-5191 GCA_031401095.1 Acidobacteriota bacterium | reverse complement strand
CATCACGGCTCAGAAAGACGAGGTATTCAGGGGGAATATAGGTCGGGCCGCCCGGCGGAGTGAACATCTCGCGCTGCATGACCGCTTCGATCTCACGTGCAACGGAGATCAGAAACTCCTCCCATTCACGGCGTTCTCGGGGAGCCTCGTGCTCCATCGCAGCAGCCTCTTCTCCATCGAGCCATTTCTTGAATTCACCCAGAAGATTCGCGAGACTGATCATTTCGGAGACCTCAGTTCTTCCGCGAGAAAAACCAGTTTGAGGGGCGATCGATTCACCACCAGCGACGTTCGGCTATACTAACATACTCGTCGCCGCCATTGACCCATCCCTCCTTCTGACCCTGATCGTGTGGAAGCGATTCGTTCCATTCGTTGACCTCGATCCGCAACCAACCGTTATCGGCCTGCCCAAGCACACGATGACGTGAGCCCTGAGGGACAGTGCCAAGGACGGCATACTGGTAACTCGGCCCGGCGCGGACGTTCAGATTGACCGTCAAGACCTCGATCGCCTTTGGCGGTGCAACCACTCTTGTATAGTGATAGACGCTCGCCAGCAGGCCAATAAAGGCGATGCACATGAGTGCGATAAACACCCTCCGACGCAAGGGCGCAGTCAACGTTTCGCGCAGGTTAAGGAACGGGGTGCGCCTCTTCTCCCTGGCCTTTTCCGGGATAATCGAGGCCGACTTTGGGACGACTGGGGCTGGACGCGCAATCGGCACGACTATCTTGGGCGACCGATCCGATTCCGTCACCACCACGGGCGCTGACTGAAGCCGCTCTCTCGTGGCAAACGGCCGCGCACCGGCGCTTGCGAGGATCGGGTTGAATGCCGGCTGCTCGGGCGAAACCGGAATGTCCCCCGGGTCAATCCGCAGGCGGGGCCGAACCCGAGTCTCGATATCAGCCTCAGTCTCGCCAGGAGCTCGAGAGGCAACTCCGGCAAGATCGTTCCAAAACTCAATGACCGACCCATACCGCGCATCGACCACATCCGCAGTTGCCCGTTGAAGAACGCGCAGCAACTCTGGCGCCCACTGCTCACCATCAATGGGCGACGCGAGTGAGGTGATTGGGCGTCGCACAAACTGGCTCGGAGCGCGCCCGCAGACGACGGTGTAGAAACTCTTTGCGAGCGAGTAGATGTCGGCCGCCGCTGTCAGTCGACCGATGTTACGACGCGTTCCAGATGGCCCGCCGCCAGGTTTGCCAGCCTCAGGTTTGCCAGCCTCAGGTTCGTCAGCCTCAGGTTCGTCCGCCTCAGGTTCGTCCGGATGATGCTCAGGCGGCGCGTAAATGCCTGCTCCGACCCTCGTGATTTCGGTGTCGTCTCCTGTCGCCATCTTCGCGACTCCGAAGTCAGCAATTTTCAGTGTCTGATGGTCGGCGCTGACGAGAAGGTTGTTGGGTTTCAGATCACGATGGATGATTCCCTGGTGGTGCGCGTAGGCCAGCCCTTCGCAGACCTGACGGAAAAAGAAAAGCGCTTCGGAAAGGCTCAAGGCGCTGTCGGGACGGGAACGGCACAGCCGCAGCAGATCACCGCCGGGCATGTACTCAAGCACCAGGTAGTGAAATGGGACCTGACGAAGATCGGCCGCTGTTCCGTGACCGAGCCGGAGAATGATATGCGGATGCCGGACCAGATCGAGGGCGATCGCCTCATTCTGGAAGTTCTCGATGAGGGTCCGTTCGAGGTCAGCGTCCGGTGTGCCTTGCAAGCTTGTGTTGAGCGCCTTGATCACCACTTGATGACCTTCCTCGACCCCATGATGGGCCCCATCATCCCGATCAGCATCATCAGCATGATCGCGCGCGACAAAGATCTCGGCGTAGCTGCCGAGACTCAGTCGTTCGACGATCTCGAATCGCTCATCAACGATGCTGTGCTCAAGCTTCAACTCGGGCATATTTCTTTTGCCTTCTACTGCCTCGGACTCCCCGCATCGCGCCCGCGACGCAGACTCTCCTCCATCTTGCCGCGATCACCAATCGCACTGTAGGCGCGGGCAAGATGCGCGTAGACCTCGGGCACGTGCTCGTCGAGGCGCACTGCCTCGTTGAAGTCATTGATTGCTTCGGCGTAGTTCTTCAGTTCATATTCGGCGAGGCCGTGCCAGAAGTGATACTCAGCATTCTCGGGAGACCTGCGCTTCAGTTCGGTCAACTGATCGCGCGCCTTGTCAAACCGTTTCTCATCAAACAGGACGCGAGCCGCCGCGAGGTCGGGGTCCACGGCTGGAGGAGAGACGCCCACTCGGCCAGGTCGATCCGATGAGTCCAACCCAGACCAGCCCTGCGTCATCCAGCTTCGCGCTGAGTCGTAGTATCTGCCGATAGCAATCCCAAGAATGACAAGAGCGAGCAGGACAAACCCATTTCGCAGAACTCGTCCAGCGGTTCCACTTTTGTTCCGTGGCGGCGAACTCTGCTTCGTCCTGACATTTTCCGCTCGATCCGCCGGAGCGTTGGTGGTCTCGACGGGGACCCGAAAATCGACTTCGATACGAGTGCCTTGCGCCGTTGCGTTGGGACTTTCCGCCGAGGGCGCCTCAGCGTTCAGATAACGCAGCTCACCGAAATCAACGACGATGGCCGTTAGATTATCCTCTGCGCCAGCTGCGTAACACCGCTGTTTCAGAACCTCGCAAATCCGGGCGGGGTGAAACGGGCTCGCGAGGATTTCCTCCAGGTTCTTATCCGAGATGTGCCGGGTGACCCCATCACTGCAGAGAAGGAATCTCACTCCGTCCGTGAGCGATACCGTCTTGAAGTCTGCTTCGACATCTGGTTCAGCCCCGACCGCCCGCGTCAAAACGTTCCGCATCGGATCGTAAGCCGCCATCGCAGCCGAGATGATACCAGCTCGAACCGCCTCGACCACTTCACTGTGGTCTTCGGTCAGGGCAGAGAGAAGGCCGCCCTCAAATCGGTAGAGACGACTATCGCCGACATGTCCGATGACCACCCCGCGTCCATCAACTGCGAGGGCAACGATGGTCGTCGCCATCCCTTCGAGATCAGCGCTCGCAATCGATTTCTGGAAGACCCGTCGATTGGCCTCGACGATGGCTGCCTCGAGCGCGAGCCTGACGTCCAACTTCGGGGGACCCGCGAAAGTCTCAGCGAAGACATCAACCACCGTTTGGCTTGCGACCTGGCCCCCTCTCCTGCCTCCAACCCCGTCGGCAACGAGGAACAGTCCGCGTTCCTCGAGTACCAGAAAGCGGTCTTCATTGGCCGCCCTCTTCGGATTGAGCCCTCGATCGGTGACTGTTCCAAATGTGAACTTCATGAAGCCCGATGCTGGGACCCGGCCCGTTGCTCCTCGATACTTCGATTGCGATGCGAGATCGCCATGAGCACGCCGAGCATCGCAAAGCTCGTCATCAACGACCACCCGCCATGACTGACAAATGGAAGCGTGATTCCCGTCATCGGCAACATGCGGACAACTCCACCGATATTGACTATCGCCTGCAGACCCAGAAACGCTGCGACACCGGCCGCGATCAGCTTGGTGAACATGTCGCTCGCTTCGATCGCTGTTCTGAGCCCGGCAATCGTCAGGATCAGAAAGCCAATGATGACCAGCGCGCCTCCCACAAGCCCTGTCTCCTCGGCCAGTGCAGCGTAGATAAAATCGGAGTCGGCAATCGGCACGATCTCCGGGAATCCGCTACCGAGACCTTCGCCAAGAAGCCGCCCGTCAGCGATTCCGAAGAGCGCCTGCGACGGCTGGAACGCATACGAATTGTACCACGCCTCTTCATTCGAAAGTCCCCGGGCGTCAGCCAGCGCCGAGTCTCTTTCCCACCACCACGTCGTCTCTGGATCGGGTGCAACTCCGGCATTTAGCCAGAGGTAAAAACGCTGATGAATGCGGCGCGGAACTCCGCGGCTCGGCACTTCCTGCAGCCGCTCAATAAACGAAGCCTGACTCTCCGAACGGACAGACTTGATCAAACCAGCTGCCAGAATTACGGCGCCAAGCAGCAGAGATACGGCCAGGCCCGCAATCACAACCTGCGGCAGGCGCCGAACCGCAACGAGGTAGAGTGTCAAAAACGCTCCGCTGAAAACAAGCATCTGCCCAAAGTCTGAGAGCGCAAAAAAAGGCACCAGCGGCAGGAGCGCA
This sequence comes from Acidobacteriota bacterium, assembly GCA_031401095.1. GTDB lineage: Bacteria > Acidobacteriota > Blastocatellia > RBC074 > RBC074 > JANNRD01. The sequence goes on along the minus strand of JANNRD010000345.1, from coordinate 1,047 downwards.
ACAAATAGAAATGGGAGAACAAATCGTAACGGCGGCAATCCCCAGCGTGTCCGTGAAAGGTTTCTGTATTGATCGGCAAGCACGCCCGCGTAACTCAGCAGAAAGCTGATCTTGACCGGCTCCCACGGCGTCGTCCGGCCAAGAAACTTCCCCCCACTTGAATAGTAGATGGCGATCAGCGCAAACGGAACGGCGGTGATCAAGCCGAGTAGGAAGCTGTAACGCTGCAATAGAAGCAGCATGTCATCGCGTCGCGCAAGGCTGAAAGCCGCGCCAAGGCCCAGCAACGCAAGTATCGGAATCCAGGTCGAGAGTGAGGTCGCTGTGCGACCGAGCGTCCAGTACGTCTCTTCCGGGGCGCGATCAGAGTCAAGCGGAATCTGAAAGTTCGGGTCGCCAAAGAGGGCTCGTTTCTTCTCAGCGTCATAGTACTGGTTGATGTAGCGCTGGCGCAGCGTGTTGGTCTTTGCCAATCTCGCGGATGATTTCTGCGGAGTGCTGTACTCGGGGTCGGTAAAGAGCCGGAACTGGATGACCTGCCCGATGCTGAACAAAAGGATCGCCGCGCTAAAGAGCGTCAGATCGCCCGCATAACGCTGTCGCTTGACGAGCCAGACGAGGCAGGCGCCGATCGGAACAAAGAGTGCGAGATCCCGCACCGCGACGAGGATGGAGGGCGCATAGCCGCGCACTACTCCGGCACGGTAGATGGCCAGATACGCGACCAGGCTGATCAGAGCCAGGGTAACGAGAAACAGGAGATGTGATGACGGACGGTTTTTCATGCCACGTGTCGGTGCGATCTCAATGGCCGCCCTTTCGCTCAACGTAACTCACCGGGAAGCCTGAGTTGCGAAGCCAAGGTATCCGAGTGCTCCTCGAGCTCCGTTAGGAGCGGCCTGTGTTCGTAGTCCCGCCGTCAGGCCGGAGGGTGGGCACGTAATAACATACGTTTACACCGAAAGCATCAGCCTGAAAGCGGGACAAAGAACCCAAGCCCCACCAAAACGAGCAAGAGGAGGACACGGGAAACATTGCTTCGCAACA
>JANNRD010000344.1:0-2808 GCA_031401095.1 Acidobacteriota bacterium | reverse complement strand
GCGGTCGTGACGATCTCACCGAACAACCCAACTGGTGCCGTCTATCCGGAGAGCGCTCTTCGCGAGGTGAACGAGATGTGTCGCCGTCATGGCGTTTATCACATCAGCGATGAGGCCTATGAATATTTCACTTACGACGAGGCGCGACATTTCTCTCCCGGTTCAATTGGGGGTGCTGCAGGGCACACGATCTCCCTTTTCTCGTTTTCAAAGTCATTTGGCATGGCAAGCTGGCGTGTGGGATACATGGTGGTTCCCGCTCACCTCTTCGAGGCGATCAACAAGATTCAGGACACCGTGCTGATCTGTCCGCCGGTGATTTCCCAGTTCGCCGCCATTGGCGCGCTGGAGGCGGGCAGGGAATACTGTGTCGAAAGGCTGCAGCCGCTTCTGGAGACGCGGCAACTCGTGTTGGGCGCGCTTACTGGCCTGGGGGCTGACTGTCACGTTTCCCCGGCAGAAGGGGCCTTCTACTTCCTTCTCCGCCTGCGCACGGAGTTACCCGCGTTGAATCTGGTTGAACGGTTGGTGCGTGAACACAGGGTCGCGGCAATCCCCGGATCAGCATTCGGTCTTGAGGATGGCTGCCAGCTCCGGGTATCGTACGGTGCGTTAGATCGCCAGTCGGTGGCGGAGGGTGTTGGACGGCTGGTGACGGGGATTAGGGCGGTCTTAGCGGGGTAGAGGCAGGGCTGGCGAAAGGACGGCGAGTGACCATGAAGGTGTACTGTCTGCAGCTGGATATTGCCTGGGAGCAGAAATGGGTCAATCAGGAAAAGGTGGTGACCCTCCTGCGCTCGTGCCGGCCCGAACCCGGGTCCTTGGTTGTTCTTCCGGAGATGTTTGCGAGCGGATTCAGTATGAACGTCTCGAGGATCTCTGATAGCGCATCTGGGGAGACAGAGCGCTTTCTCGCATCGACAGCGAAGGACTTCGAAGTCTTTGTTGTCGCTGGGGTCGTGAGTTCGGCGCCAGACGGTCGCGGGCTCAATCAGGCGTTGATGCTTGATCCGGAGGGCAGGGAGGTGGCGCGCTACACAAAGATACAGCCCTTCTCGCCTGGCGGCGAATCGGATCACTATCAAGCTGGTCTCGATGTTTCGCTGTTTGCGTGGGGTGGATTCATAGTCTCGCCATTCATCTGCTATGACCTGCGCTTTCCAGAGCTGTTTCGCCGCTCAGTTCACGAGGGCGCCAATATGTACGTGGTCATCGCTAACTGGCCGGAGACGCGTATCGCTCATTGGGTGAGTCTGCTGCAGGCGCGGGCAATTGAGAATCAGTCCTATGTCGTTGGCGTCAACCGTTGTGGTCGTGACCCGTCACTGGCTTACTCTGGGCGAAGCATGGTGGTTGACCCGTCAGGACAGATTCTGATTGAAGCTGGTGACATCGAATGCGTCGTCAGCTGTGATGTCGATCTTGAGGCTCTGCTTGACTATCGCGAAAGGCTCCCATTTCTTGCGGACGCCCGAAGATGAGGCGTCGCGGGCAACTTGTCGTTGAAGGGAAGAATTGATGCCGGAACGTCGAACGATTCTATGCATGACGAGCTATGAGAAGGGGCAGGAGTTCCTCCGGCAATGCAGCCGGGAGGGATGGAGGGTACTGCTGCTGACTGTCGAGAAGCTGTCCCAGGCTTCGTGGCCTCGCGACATCATCGACGAGGTCTTTCTCATGCCGGATTTGACGAGTCGCGTCGACGTCGTCAATGCTGTCAGTTATCTGGCGCGGTCACGAGCAATCGATCGCATCGTCGCTCTGGATGAGTTTGACATCGAGATGGCGGCGACGTTGCGGGAACATCTTCGTATTCCGGGGATGGGCGAGACGACGAGCCGCTATTTTCGCGACAAGCTGGCGATGAGGATTCAGGCGCGAGAGCACGGTATCGCGGTGCCGGATTTCGTGCCAGTCATCAACTATCAGCAGATGCAACGGTACATGGATCGCATTGCCCCGCCGTGGCTTCTCAAGCCGAGGTCTTCAGCGTCGGCAATTGGCATCAGGATGCTCAACAGTGCTGACGAATTGTGGCGTGCGCTGGATGAGCTTGGTGACGAGCAGTCGTTCAGGGTGCTGGAGCATTTTGTCCCTGGCGACATCTTTCATGTCGATTCGATTGTCTCCGAGCGGGAGGTCGTCTTTGCATCAGTCAGCAAGTACGGGCAGGCCCCGATGGCTGTCATGCACGATGGTGGAATTTTTACGACTCGCATTCTGCCGCGCCAATCGGCTGACGTTCAGGCACTGGAGTCGCTCAATCGCGAGCTCGCCCGTGCCCTCGGCTTTGTCCGGGGTGTGACGCACGCCGAGTTTATCAAGGGACGCGATGACGGGCGCTTCTACTTCCTCGAGACTGCGTCGCGCGTTGGCGGAGCAAATATAGCCGAGACCATCGAAGCGGGCACAGGAGTCAATCTCTGGGCTGAATGGGCGAGGATCGAAACGGCGACGCCGGAGCATCCGTACACGCCACCGAAACCGCGGGAAGATTACTCCGGCATTATTATCTCGCTGGCGCGACAGGAATGGCCGGAGATGGCTTCATACCTGGATCCGGAGATCGTCTGGCGAATGGAACGCCGCCACCATGCAGGACTGATCGTCGCATCACCGAGCGCAGAACGGGTGCAAAATCTCCTCGACATCTACGTCGAGCGCTTTTATGAGGATTTCTACGCCTCTCATCCGCCACCTGCGCATGCGACCGATTAACAACGGGAAAGACTCACGCGAAGGGCGCGAAGAACGCGAAGCCGCGAAGGAGGAGGAAGAAGGAAGACTCACGCGAACGACGCGAACGAC
>JANNRD010000343.1:0-6336 GCA_031401095.1 Acidobacteriota bacterium | reverse complement strand
GGCTCGAGTGCTGCGGGCATCTCAGTGCCTTCGCGATCGACGGCACGAACTACATGGTCAGCGTGGACCGGGAGTTTGGCTTCGACCCGAACGACCGCAGCATGAATGTGAGTCTCTCGGACGTTCTCACAGGTCCCGGTCATCGCTTTCGTTACGAGTATGACTTTGGCTCGACGACGGAACTGGTCTTGCGAGTGTTGGGCGTTCGAGAGGGCAATATCGGCCGCTCAGCGGTGCGGTTACTGGCGCGGAATGAGACGCCTGTCTGGTTATGTGCGGTTTGCAAAGCTCCCGCAAACCGCGTCTGCCCGTATTGCCTGAACGACGGCGAGCCGTTTTGCTGCGCCGAACATATGGCGGACCACTTGTGCGACGAACCCGAGGCGTTCATGCGAATAGTCAACTCCCCGCGAATGGGAGTGTGTGGATATATCGGTTAGCTCTAACCCTCTGCCAGCTCGTTTCTCAACGAAGTCGATCTGATCGACAAGCGTTATCTGAGCGAGAAGGAGAAGGAGGGTGATTCCTGGCGCCACACGCGGATCAGCCTCGAGCCGGTCCATCCGACTACCAGTCGATCATTCTGAGCGGATCAGACGAGCAGCAAGTCAAGTTCGTGGCCGTGCTCGTCGAGATGCTGACGGACAAGACGTGACACCAACCCCCGAAGACGCATGGTCCAGCAGTAGCCTGGCACCCGCTGGCCCGACATAGACGCCCCCTGGCTGTTGGCAGAACCAAACCAGCACAGCGTTTGAGTGTAACTCTCTGTCGAGTATAGTTGGTCTATGAATTCAGGAGACTCCAATCGGATCGATAAGACTACCTTCTCCGTAATATCACTCTTTGGCGAATCGGCTGAAAAAGAGTATTGGATTTCCAGGACTCCTCGCTGCCGGATGGAGGCTGTCGAGCTGATGCGCCAGATCAATTACGGATATGATCCTTCCTCCCGACTTCAAAGAATTCTTACAATTGCTGAATTCCCACAGGGTTGAATACCTGATGATTGGTGGGTATGCGGCGAAAGCCCAATGAACACCATTGGAGCCAATTCGATACGGCGGTACATACTCATCGCGTCTCTCTGACAGTAAAATCCATCCACTGGTCTACTTTCGCGTACTTCGCGCCGGCAAGCGTGTCCGTGACCACCAGGCGGAGCAAATAATCACCCGGTGGAAAGGCGGTTAGCCGGAGCTGGCCACCGCAGGGGAGGCGCTTGAGATTCGCGTTCTTGCCGACTCTCAACGGATGTTCAGGCGCCTGATAGACACGACGGCCCCGATGGAAGATCTCGATCTGCGAGGTCAGTTGAGGCAGCTTGGTCTTTTTATCAAGGGTCGCATTGAAGATCCACGCCCCGTAACCCATCTCGCCAGTCGTGGCAAAGCGTCGTACCGCTGGGGTTGGTTGGGGGTCCAGTGCGGCCCGCTGTGGCATCTCGTTCAGAGCCTCTGGCAGCTGATCGGCTTGAGCCAAGGGAGTGAATACAATCCCGGAGCCCGCTCCAACGTTGGGTGAGCGACCGCTGACGAGCAGGCCCGAGAGTGTTAGTCGCTTCTTGCTCAGATCGGGCACGATCAGAAACTGCTTTGATGACCCCATGCGCCCCGTATCTGCGTCCCTCAGCACGGCATGAAACTGATAGGCGCCCGGCTTCTTGATCGGGATGTCGGCTGTTCTGACCAAGCCCTTCGCGAGCGCCTCACGGTATTGCGTCTCATCAAAATCAAAGGTCAGTCGGCTGGCATACTGATCGACGCTTTGCCCCTCCTCATTCATCGCAAAGGTCGCCAGCTCGAGGGTCAGCGTTTTGTTCTTGTCCGCGCCTTCCTTGAAAGTGAGCTTGGAGCAGTCGAAGTAGAAGAACGAGCGAACATACGATCCCTGCGCGTTCGAATTGACGAAGAACGACGTCATCTGCACTTGAACGTCGCGCGCGCCAAATGGGGAGTAGAGGGTCGCGAGCATTTGCTGGGTCGGCGTCCTCGTCCGCGGCGCGGCCTCAGCCTCCGTCACCCCGTAAAATCCGCCTCGAGTCCGAACCTGCAGACCAGGCGTCTTGACGCGCACCTTGATCGAATGGTACCGCCCATTGAATTGCTCATCCTCGGGATCAAAGCCGAGGAGGTAGTAGGTCTCACTGTCCTCGAGCACCTTGCGAACACCGAAGTCGAGGTCATTGTTATTGAGCATGGCGAAGCCACCGGTCTCCTGCGCAAGAAAGACCATGCCGGCCTGCGAATCGAGATTCTGAATCGAGGCGTCCATGACCTGCTGCGCCAGTTGGTCATCCGCAGTGTCCTTCAGATTGTCGCCCGCCTTTGGCATGAGCGTCTGCAGGCCCTTTGCGTCAAGCGAGTAGAGAACGACGCTGGCACGGTTGGCCTGATCAGCCAGCTGTTTCATCTCGGCCACCACCTGCGTATCGTCACCGCTCGTGCCGAACATATTGAAGCCGTCGGAAACGAAGATGACCATCTTCCTGCCAGGTAACTCCTGCAAGCCACGGACGACGAAGTTCAGGGCCCCGAGTGTGCCAGTCGACGACGTCGTGTCATTGAAGTTATCGAAATCATTGGTCTGTTGCTGGGCCTCGTCCTCGGTACTCGTGACGCGCGCATCGACGCCAAACTTGGCCATCATGTCGCGGCTTTGAGGGTTGTATGTGAGGCGGTCGACTGCCGCGTACAGTACTCGTCGATCGCTGGTGAACTGCTGCAACGCACCCAGGCCGCGCCCCGTCCGGATAATTCCAACAAGATCACCTTCCTGCATCTGCTCGGTAACAAACTTCTTAACCGCTTCGCGGGCGTAGAACATACTTTGAAAAGAGAGCCCGAGATCGTCGACAACGAAAGCGATCGTCCTCTTTACCTCTCGCGCCGATAGAAGCCTGCCCGGCATGGTCGGTGGAGGGGTGACGGCGTCCTTTAACGCGCCCTTTGCCTCCGGAGACATTGCGCGCTTGTTGACGGGTAACCGGATGAGTGCGAAATGAGAAAGCGACTGCGGCTTGCCGTCGACCAACAACTCAAAGTCAGATGCCGCAAGGGTATCAACGTGGGCACCCTTCTTATCGATCACGACCGCGTCAATCTGCACCAATTGAGTATTGATGCGCACGACGGCATCCCGATCCTGCGGTCGTGGCCTGTTTGTTTGAGCTGCTTGGGTTGGCGATTGACTCTCTTGTGAGAGCAGAGATGTGAATGTGCCTGGAGCAACCAGCGCCGTGATGATCGCCGTCAGGAGCCGAAGGCGCCGCGGGTACAAGGAACTGCGCAAATCAAACATCCATGGCTTTCTCAAGTGCGCCTAACCCTCGTGTCGGCGGCTCCTTGTTAGCCCCGCCGCCGGCAGGGAGGGGCCTGGTTCCTGCGTCAACCGGCCCCGTCCACGACAGATCACTTAGAAGGTGAACATCACGTTGAGATTCATCTGACGTGCTGCGCCGGCGCTGCTCGAACGACCGAGATAGGGCGAGGCCAGGACACCACCGTACTGATTAAAGTTGACGTGGTTGAAGACATTCGTAATATTTGCCGACAATCTGAGGGTGAAACGCGCTGACTCCGCCCCGCCACCACCCTGAGGACCACCAAAACCGCCACCGCCAAATCCGCCTCCGCCACCGCCAAATCCGCCTCCGCCGCCACCACCTCCGGGACCACCACGTCCACCCCCACCACCAGCCCCACCACCACCAGCTTGGCCACGGCCTCCTGTCTGGCCACCGGTATTGCCCCCTCTTTGTCCGTTCTGGGGCGGCTGACTCCGACTTCCGAATCCAAAAGTCTTCGTGACTCCAAGGTTCGTGCTGATCGTCCCCGGCCCGTGAGCGAACAGCCCGCCAGGGAAGTTGGTCGTCAGGTAGTTGATAAGAGTGAGAGTCTGTCCGTTGACAGTCACCAGGCGGTCAGGACGCGGGATGAGCGAGTACAGGCTAGCGGGCAAATCGGAGTTGCGAGTGATGCCGGAGGGCCGATCATTGAATTGCGTGTCAAAATTGTCGTCGAGTCCGGTAGTAATGTTGAACGGCGAACCGGAGTTGAGGAAGAGACTCGGGGTGACACGGAGCCCCCAGGGAAGGTTGACTATCGTCGTCAGGTTGAACGAGTGTCGGCGGTCCCCCGAGGAGCGCGCCCATTCGGGTCGCAGATTGTAATTGTCCGCCGGGAATGCGCTGTCATCTCTCGCCCAGGCGAGTCGATAGTTCCCAAAGAAGAGAAACTTCGTGTTGAATCGTCGCGAGAGGCCAAACCCAAGCTCGTGACGGATGGATTTCCCGGCTGACTCTGTTGAGTTGACGTTGCCAAGGCCCGGATCGGGGCGTCCGCCGATCCCCGGCAAGGGCGCGTTGATGTTTCGCGTCCGGAAAAGATGCATTCCGCGATTGAAATTGTAGTTAAAGGTCCCGACCAGAGCCTTTGGAAACTGTTGCTCGATGCTGAACAGGCCGTTGGTGTTGTACGGCGCCTGGAGGTCCGGATCGAGTATCTGTCTGGTTGTATTCGGCTGTGTAATATTGAGCGGGTTGAGTGCGGAAAGGTCCGCCGGCAGCGGATTGATGTACACGGGAGTGAAGATCGTGATCGCCTGCTGCGTCTGGTTGTCGAAACGGAGCGTATTGGCATACGTCCCCGCATTGAGCCGGTTAAAGAACATGCCGCCACCCGCTCGGATTACGGTCTTGCGACTCGCGAATGGGGAATATGCGATACCAACGCGAGGCGCAAAATTAAGTTTGTCCCCGAGATTTGTCTGGAACTCGTAGCGTAGACCAAGAGACAGCGTCAGCTTCGAGTTGACTCTGACATCGTCCTGCACGAACAAGGATGACTCCGTCTGAGAATATCCGAGCAGTGGTTCGCCGCGATTGATAGTGAACTGCGTCGCCCGCAAAGGTTCACCATTGAGCACGCGACGGTACTGGTCGAGCGTTGAGAATGTATAAGTGCCGTTGAAATTGCTGGCGCTCAGGCTGCGCACGCTCTCGTGTTCGATTTGAACGCCAACCTTGACCGTGTGCTTCTTGAAGGTGATCGTCAAAGCATCCTGAAACTCAATATCATCGTTCTGTGATGCGCTCGACCTCGTTGACCCACCTCCCTGAAAGGCATCAAGAACATCGATCGCAACCCCTTTCGTGACCGCGTCGGTGCCATTGGTGTCGTGCTGAAAGCGCAGGCGCGTCTCGTGAAGTAAGCGGGCGTTAATGACGAACGTCTCGGAGAAAGAGATCGAGTGATTGTCGCTATTCGTGTTCGACGCACGCTCCTCCAACATGAGACTCCCACTACCACCCGCGGCACCACCTCCCCCGCCGCGGCCGCCGCCACCGCCACCACCGCCGGCGCCAGGGAACCCGCCCCCAAAGTTGCCCCCCGCGAAGCCCTGCGCAAACTCAGAGTTCAGGCGGTCACTCCCACGGTAGTTGTAGTTGATACTCAGCATGTTCTTGGTGTTGAGAAAGACACCGGCTCGCACGGACAGGCCATTGCTTCGCGTCGGCGCGGGCACGTTTGCGGTATACAGTCCATCAAGAGTGGTTGCGGAGACCAGACCGCTGCCGTTTGTCGGCGTCGAGTCAACGTTAACGCTGAAGTCGAGGCGCTTGCGGATCAGCGGACCGCCAAAGTTGAAGGAATAACGCTTCTGGTTGAGGTCGGGCTTTTCCAGGGCAAACGCATTGCGCGCGTCGAGAGCGGAATCGCGAAAGCCCAATGAAACATTTCCTCGCCACTGGCCATTACCTGGTCGAGTGATGATCTCGATCCGACCGTCACCTCCGCCGCCGCCGGAGAACTCCGAGGAAAAGAGATTCTGATTGACGCGAATCTGCATGATCGCCTCACGCGGAGGAAGCCTCCCGCCACGGAAGCCATCAATCATGATCTGCGCATTGCCCGTGCCGCCTGCGAGGGCCTGAAGAAACTCCGTGATCTCCTCTTCGGTCTCAGGTAGCAACTCCTGGATCATCTTTTCATCGAGAACGATCCCGGTCAGGTTTTGATCCGGCTCGACTGAGAGACCCCTCGTGTCGCCAGCAACCTCAGTGATCTCGTTGACAGTCGCGACGGCCATGACGATCTTTATCGGCTCGCTCGAGGGGAGCACTTTGATCCCATTCTGAAACTGGCTTTGAAAGCCCGGAAACTCCGCGAGAATGTCGTAGACACCCGGGGAGACGTTAGCAATGCTGAATTCGCCCCTCGCGTTTGTGACAACTTCGCGTCTCTTGCCGTCAGGTGCCACGAGCGCGACCTTCGCGCCTGGCACAACGGCATCGACTTCATCCACTACCTGTCCACGCAGCGTGGTGGTGGTTTG
>JANNRD010000342.1:0-6431 GCA_031401095.1 Acidobacteriota bacterium | reverse complement strand
CTTGAAGTGAGTCTTCCGGCCAACTCAGGAGTTGATCGCGCAAAGCTTCTTCGAGCGGACCTTCTGCTGGCAATATTCAAGACGTCGTCCGGAGCAACCCCATTCGAACGACCGGACACACCTCTTTCAGCCAGCTGTTTGATGACCGGAACACGGCTCGATCCAAGCCTCATATCTCAGCTTCGCAAAGAGCTCTCAAGTGCTGATCAAGTGGACATTCTGTGCTCGTTCATCAAGTGGGGTGGCGTTCGGATTATTGAGGAATCCCTTCGAAAGGTGACCGAGGCGGGCTCGCGAATCCGATTGATCACCACTTCGTACATGGGCGCGACGGATTTAAGGGCCATCGAGCAGCTTTACAGCCTGACTAACACCGATATCCGTGTGTCATACGACACTCGGCGCACCCGACTGCACGCAAAGGCGTACATCATTCATCGAAATAGTGGTTTCGGGACTGCCTACGTCGGATCGAGCAACCTGTCTCAGGCTGCGTTAACCGATGGGCTGGAATGGAACGTCAAGATTAGCCAGCGTGAATCACCTCACCTTTGGGAAAAGGTCAAGGGCACGTTCGACAGCTATTGGAACGACCCCGAGTTCGTTCCTTACACAAGCGATTCTCGCGACGAACTGCGTTTAGCTCTGGAAGGGGAACGAGGAAGCGTAGTTAGTGCCTTCGATGCCTTCTTCGTTGATATCAAGCCTTATCCGTTCCAGCAGGAGATCCTTGATACACTCGCCGCCGAAAGACAGATTCACGGTCGCAATCGCAATCTAATCGTTGCAGCAACCGGAACCGGCAAGACGGTGGTGGCGGCGTTTGACTACGCGCGATTGAAGAAAGTTACAGAAGGCCATTCCCGCAATAACGAGGGGACACATAGACACGCTAGGCTCTTGTTTGTGGCGCATCGCGAGGAAATCCTCAGGCAAAGTCTCGCTTGTTTCCGCGCCGTGTTGCGTGACCGAAACTTTGGAGACCTACTCGTCGGCGGCGTCGAACCTGAGAACTGGGATCATCTTTTCGTTTCGATCCAGAGCTTCAACGCGAGAGAGTTGTGGAACAAGATCGAACCGGGCTTCTATGACTTCGTCGTCGTAGATGAATTCCATCACGCGGCAGCTAAGAGCTATCAGCAACTGCTTGATTGGATTCAGCCAGGAGTGCTGCTCGGGTTGACGGCGACACCAGAACGCATGGATGATCTCGACGTACTAGGCTATTTCGGTGGTCACGTCGCAGCCGAGATACGACTCGCAGACGCAATCGCTCGAAGGTTGCTCGCGCCATTTCAATACTTCGGGGTCACAGACTCCGTGGACTATAGTCGTCTGCGATGGCACCGTGGCGGCTATGTCATCGAGGACCTCGACAACCTTGTCACGGGCAATGATGTAAGAGCGCTACTCACAGTTCAGAAGGTGCATGAGATATTGCTTGATGCGAGGCGAGCGCGAGGCCTCGGCTTTTGCGTGAGCATCAGACACGCCGAGTACATGGCAACCGCCTTCAACAAAGCGGGCATCCCCGCAGCCGCGCTTTCTGCCAACTCCCCGTATGCTCTGCGTCGCGACATACAGCGACAACTCGTAACCCGCGAGATAAACTTCATCTTTGTTGTGGATCTCTACAACGAGGGCGTCGACATACCTGAGGTTGATACAATCCTGCTGCTCCGTCCGACGGAGAGTCTGACGGTGTTTTTGCAACAGCTAGGTCGCGGGCTGCGCCTGCACGAAGACAAGGATTGTCTGACGGTCATCGATTTCATTGGCCAGGCCCACGCAAACTTCAATTTCGAAGTGAGATTTCGCGCGTTAATGGGTCAGTCCGGACGTCGCGTAGACAAGGAGGTCGAGGAAGGCTTTCCTTATTTGCCGGCTGGGTGCGCCATCCAACTTGAACGAATCGCCGCGAAGTATGTCATTGAGAACATCAACCAAGCTATCAACCACAGCCGGAGGCGACTCTGTCGCCGAATCGGAAGCTTTGAGGCAGATACCGGACGAAAGCTCACAATTCGCGATTTCCTCGACTACCATCGGATCGAACTTGACGATATTCTCCGGCGGGGAACCTGGTCGCGACTTCTTGTTGATGCCGGCGTGCGCGCGCCCTTCGCTGACCCTGACGAAGACAAGCTGTCGAGAGGCCTTCGTCGGTTAGCACATGTCAACGGGCTGAGCCAACTAAGATATTTGGTGTCCGTTCTTCCGCGAGATTCAGCAGTGCCTTTTGAAGAGCCGTCAGCCGAAACCGCACGACGTGTTTTGCTGATGCTCCATTTCACCCTCTGGGGCCGTGAGTGGCAGCCCGCAACAATTTCAGAGAGCGTGAATCGATTGCGCCGCAATCCGACGCTGTACGCGGACCTAATCGCCATTCTTGAACTCAAAATGGAGTCGACCGATAAGGCTACTGAAACGGTAGCGCTGCCCTTTACTTGCCCCCTTGAACTGCACGCGGACTACACGCTCGACGAGATTCTGGTGGCAACGGGTGTCTGGACGTTGGGGAAACAACGCCACTTACGAGAGGGCGTTCTGTTTGTTGAGAACCTCCCGGCCGATGTCTTCTTCGTCACCCTCGACAAGACCGAAGGCGATTACTCTCCGTCGACCATGTACGACGACTATGCGATCAGCGATACCCTGTTTCATTGGCAATCGCAAAGCACGACATCTGCCAACAGTCCGACGGGTCAACGTTATATCAACCACCGCAACCGACGCAGCCAGGTGCTTATCTTCGTTCGTGAGAGCAGGTTAGCGAACAATCTCGCCCGCCCTTACACCTTTCTCGGACCGGCCACTTATGTAGCTCACGAAGGCAGCCGACCGATGAACATCACTTGGCGATTGGATCACCGACTTCCAGCAAACCTTCTCAGGCAAGTTGCGAGACTTGCAGTGTGATATGTGAGGCAACGGGTAGTAGCCTCTTATCTCGGATCGTCATAGTTCTCGTGAGCTGCACCCAATCGACCAGGAATCGATACAGAATTAGAGAAGCTGAAAATGATGGCTTAGTCTTCCGAGCGATTCCGATTACGTATCTGCATTTTGGGAAGCGGGAGCATCCCTGGAAGTACTTCGTCGGAGACACTGTGGTCTTTCTCCACACCATTTCGGCCCCGCACCTCTTGCATCGTGTCAGCTCCTCACTCTCGGGTGACTGATTGTCTCGCTCTTCTTTACACCTGACACAGCTAGTGGCATCCGGGATGGCCTCCAACCTTGCCGGGGATATAGGTTCCGAACAGACCGAACAGAATCGTGTGCTCGCCCCTCTGGTGCGATCAGGCGGCCGCTTTGCTCTGTCAGGGTGCTTGGCCCTCTTTCCGATATCGCGCACGATCCTCCCCTGTACGGGAAGCGTGAAAGATGCGAAGCTGCGCGGCTCAAGCCCCTTCGACTCTTTAGCCGGCACAGGAGTCTCGGCCAAATCGGGCTGACCACTGGACCTCCTTCCACGTTGTGAGGTGACCGTGAGGTTCTTGTGGTTGCACTTTGAGCAACGAAACCTCTTCAGAATACTGCTCAGTGCTTGTCTGGACAGTGGCCGTGCAAGTGGAATCGACCTTCCAACCTTCGCGATGAGCTCTGTTCCAGTTAGGAACGCCTGGTGATTACAGGCTCTACAGGTCAATACTATCTTGATTTCGTCCGACACGAAAAGGCTCCTCTAGAACTGGCTCGTACCCATGTCTTGGCGTGTTCCTTCCTGCGTCAAATGTGTTGTGGCAATCGACTCGGCAATGAACCGTCGGCTCGTGCGACCGGGCTCTAGATGCCATATTGCAAGTGTCAAGTATCGGCAAAACCTACCGCTCGATTCCCACGATACCACCTCAAGGAAGACTGCTTCGGGTCGTTACAGTGTACTGGAGCCTTGGTGGGTCGTGAAGGCGACATGGACCCGATCACTATCCGTGCGGGACAGGTTTAACGGCTGGATCACCTTTGGCTGGTATTGCCGTGGGCAAGTGTCTAAGATTGAGGCGACTTCGGAGCTGGGTGACAAGGATGCAGAGGAGGCTGCTAATGAAGTTTCGAGTGCTGATTGAACAAGACGAAGACGGCGTGTTCGTGGCTGAAGTGCCATCTCTCCCTGCATGTATCTCTCAAGGGGGGACGCGCGCGGAGGCGGTGGAGAATGTCACAGAGGCGATAGCTGTCTATATTGAAAGTCTGGAAGCACATGATGAACCGATACCTCCGTCCATCAGTGAGGAGGTTGTTGAGGTAACCGCTTGAGTCAGCTACCGCGCGCTTCCGGTCGCGATGTCGTCAAAGCGCAAGATCGGACATGAGCGCAAGGGCGGGCACTCAATGCCCTCATCCCTCTGTCTGGCGTCAATTAGAATTACCGTCCGTGTTGCCTCATCCAAGAATGTTACCGGATGAGAATGCGCCTCGATCCCTAAATCTGACGACCTTCGGCCTCGACTGTGGAAAAGTCTATGCCCGGACCAAACACCAATTCCTGCGCGAGACTCACTCGCCATAACCGCACTCGACGCTGCAGGGTGCGGAGTTGCCCATCCTCATAGGACCCGTAGCCACTAGCCTGTAGCCGTTTGAGTATTTCCTTGGCCTCTAGATCTGGCCTTTCCTCAAGCCAGCCAAGCAAGACTGGCCAGACATCTGCAAACGGATCTTTACGGGTTCGCCACCAACGACCGGCCTGCGGCTCGCGGCGATGTGTTGGACGGACTTCGCCCGCTTTCCACGCCGTCGCCAGGCCGCTCACAAAATTCTGAATGTCCTCTGGTAGTGCCGACGGCGTTTGATTCTGACTGATAGCGACCACGGCGTTCTGCGCGTCACGGATATATTTGAGCAAGCGTACTGGATCGAGCAGTTGAAATTGCTCTTGCAGGCGCTGCTTCACATCCTCTGCCACATCATCGCGCATCAGCAAACGCTGAAATGGCGTCGCCGGCGGGTGATAGGTCTTTCGTACTTTGGCGCCTTCCCTCTGCTTGCCTTTCAATTTGAACGACGGTTGGAAGAAGTTGATATAGAGGCGCGACGCCTCGTATAGCCGCCGCAAGGCGGCTGTTGCCGCCAGCCCTTCAAGCCGACCATAGCCGACCAACTTCCTGACGATTGCGCCGTTCTTCTGTTCCACCCAGGCCTGATCGTTCTTCTGGTATGCACGGCATCTGGTCAGCTCGACCTGCTGAGCTTGGCAAAAGTCCCACAAGGTATCATTCATAAACGCACTGTCATTATCGGTGTCGAGTCCAAGCAACGGAAACGGTAGCCGCGACGCAACCGCCCTGACCGCCTCGACGATCAGCGCCTGCTCTCGCACAGGAAGGGCAACACATTCGGTCCAGCCTGAAGCCACATCCGTCAGCACCAGCGAATGCACGAAACTGCCAACCGCCCTTGCGCCGCAATGGACGACCAAATCGATTTCCATAAATCCAGGTCCCGGATCTCCCCAGTCGGCGAAGGTTTTCACTGCGACCAACTTCCGAATACGATTCAGGGAACGCTTTTTGCGCCTCCCTTCAAAGGCCCGCTCGCGGACTCTCTGAAGGCGTCGGTCCATCGTCGCAGCACTCATGCTCAAGAGTAGGCCCCGAACGGTCTCATCCAACAGCAGATGACCGTGCCTCTCCATCGCCTCCGTCAGCGTTGGCATGAGCACCTTCAATCGCTTACTGCAAATCCGGTCGGCAGCCTCCCACAAGACGATCAGCGCTTCTCCCACCGCCTCCTGATAGACTTGCCTGCCTACCGATTTCTTAACAGTCATCTGCGTTCGATTCAAAGCGCGAATCGCGTGCTTGCGGTGATAGCCGGTCAATTTCACAAACTCATCCAGGATGGCCTTCTTGCCGCAACAATCCTCAGCTCGGTAGCGCTCTGCAATGACTGCAGTCAGCTCGCGTCGTGTTTTCAAACTCGTAGGTCTCCTCATACTTACCTTTCCGGCGCGCCGGAAAAGGAACGTGCGCGCCGGTAGCAATTTTATGAGGCAACGACCCCATCGAAGGTAACAAAGATGCTGAGGCAATGCGGCCGGGAGTTCTAATTGTCGCCCATCAGTCGTGGTCGTTGACAAGGCGGGGAGAGAGATCCCAACGGGAGCCGGCGTTCTTGAGGTTGCCGACCAGTTCACGCTTCTTGGTGTCGACGCCAATGATGGGCAGACCGCGGCGCTGGAAGCGCTCCCGAAGATCACTGAGGTAGAGGAATTGATGATTGCGATCGGGACTATGGTCAGTGGGAAGCTGCTTGTGATTGACGCGCAGCGAATAGCCCATTTGGTGGTGTTGGCGATCGCGAGAAAGTGAAGTTTTCTGAACAAGCGCCGACCTTCAACCATTCAGTAGATAAGGCTCGGTGTTTTGATGGCCGCGTAATTTCCGGAGTTTCCCGCGGAGATACTCGATATAGCCCGCTGGTAGTGG
>JANNRD010000341.1:0-17638 GCA_031401095.1 Acidobacteriota bacterium | reverse complement strand
GATCGCGATTGGCACGGGCGCGGCGTATGCCTTCAGCGTCGTGTCTCTGTTCCTCCCAAACATCTTCCCGGATTCGTTCCGCGGGCATGGCGGCGAAGTCGCGGTCTATTTCGAGGCGGCGGCGGTCATCACAGCGCTCGTTTTGCTTGGTCAGGTGCTGGAGTTGCGGGCTCGGAGCCAGACGAGCAGCGCCATCAGGATGCTGCTCGGTCTGGCGCCGAAAACTGCACGCATCCTTCGCGTCGACGGCAGCGAAGAAGACATCTCGCTCGACCAGGTTCACCCAGGCGATCAACTGCGTGTGCGTCCAGGTGAGAAAGTGCCGGTCGATGGCGTCATCAACGAGGGCAGAAGCAGCATCGATGAATCGATGGTCACGGGGGAACCGATTCCGGTCGAGAAAACCGCGGGCAGCAAAGTCACGGGCGGCACGGTCAACGGCACCGGCAGTTTTGTCATGAAAGCGGAAAGAGTGGGCAGCGAAACACTGCTCGCTCAGATCGTGCGCATGGTCGGTGAAGCGCAGCGCAGCCGCGCGCCAATCCAGCGTTTGGCAGATGTCGTCTCATCCTACTTCGTCCCGCTCGTGGTGATTATTGCGGTGATCACATTCGTCGCCTGGGCGTGGATCGGACCAGAGCCGCGCTTCGTTTATGCACTGGTCAATGCGGTTGCCGTGCTGATCATCGCCTGCCCGTGCGCGCTCGGACTCGCGACGCCGATGAGCATCATGGTCGGGACGGGGCGCGGAGCGACCGCAGGTGTGCTGATCAAGAACGCCGAGGCTCTCGAGACGCTCGAGAAGGTCGACACACTGGTCGTCGATAAGACTGGCACGCTCACGGAGGGCAAGCCGCGCCTGGTTTCAATCATCGTGCCCCCAGAAATTGAGGAATCGGAACTGCTGCTGTTCGCCGCCAGCCTCGAACGCGGCAGTGAACATCCGTTGGCTGCAGCGATCATCGCCGGGGCAATGGAGAGAGGCATTGAACCCGTTGAGGCCGAGGAGTTTCAGTCGCTCACCGGCAAGGGCGTCCGCGGCCGAGTGTCCGGGAGGTCTGTCGCGCTCGGCAATCGACGGTTGATGGATGATCTCTCAGTCATCGTTGCTTCCGGAACCGAAGCACAGGTTGATAAGTTGAGCCAGGAAGGTCAGACCGTCATGTTCGTCGCGATCGATGGTCGCTTCGCTGGCTTCCTGAGTGTTGCAGATCCAATTAAGGAGACAACGCGCGAAGCAATTCGCCTGTTGCACGAAGAGGGCTTGCGGATTGTCATGCTGACCGGCGACAACCGGACGACCGCTGAAGCCGTGGCGCGGCAGCTTGGCATTGATGAAGTCATCGCTCAAGTCCAGCCCGAAGAAAAGAGTAAGGCGATCAAGCGACTGCAAAGCGAGGGTCGTGTCATTGCTATGGCAGGGGATGGCGTCAACGACGCGCCGGCGCTCGCGCTGGCACAAGTCGGAATTGCGATGGGCACGGGGACCGATGTCGCCATCGAGAGTGCCAGCGTGACGCTCGTCAAGGGAGACTTGCGAGGTATCGTCCGCGCGCGGCGTTTGAGTCGCGGCACGATGCGCAACATTCGACAGAATCTCTTCTTCGCATTCGTTTACAATGTCATCGGCGTACCGATTGCAGCGGGCGTGCTCTACCCATTCTTCGGTTTACTGTTGAGCCCAATGATTGCAAGCGCGGCGATGACTTTCAGTTCGGTTTCCGTGATCACCAATGCGTTGAGACTGCGGAAACTGGGGTTATGAGCGCGGATGCCGGTGGGTAACATTGCTGATCCCGCTGCGTAATTCCGCGCAGTTGCCCTTGCAACGGGTCATGAGGCGAGCCAGAATAAGGGCTTACGGCGGCAGTGGCGAGGAACGCCGTTTGCCAGTTAGCTGCATCAGTAGACTCGCTGAAGAGATGAAGCTCGAATCTGTTGCTGAAGGAGAGGTTTGATCAAGCAAGCAGGAAATAATGCAGGGCTGAGCCGGAACGCCTGGCAGGTGCTGTCAAGGGCGATGGTGCTCCTGCTCCTGTTGACACATCAATCCTGGGCCGGGAGCGTCTGCCTATGTAGTCCGCAGGTCACCTCTCAAAGTGCAGGCTGCCAGGCGACACAGCACTCGATTTCAACGTCGAAACCCGAGGAACATTCCGAGTCTTTTTCCTCGTCCCACTGCGCGAAAGAAGAGGACGGCGCTGTAGCCTCGCTCTCGGAACAGGAAACGGCGATCACTGATTCGCGGTCCAGTCAGCCGACGGAGCAAGTGGTCTCGTGCTGTCGGGCGCCGGCGCTGCATGAAGCCGAAGCGGCTTACGTTTCATCTCCGAACCAGGCGCCGGCCATCAACATCCTGCCGTCGATCTATCTCAGCAACCAGACAAACCAGGCGCCCGCAGCTTTCACGATCCATCATCGGCATCATACTCGACCGCTATATCTGGCCTTTTCCTGCCTTCTCATTTAGCCGCCTTAGCACCCCAACGAATCTCTTTTTGTCACTGATCAGACGTCATCTCGGCGCAACGAGGTGTCGTCGATGAAGTCGGACTACTTGACAGCGTCGTCGGAGTGACTGGCTGTTGAGAGGAGATACCACGATGAGGTTCCGAGAACCCCGGCGGTGGACGGCGTGTATCCTGACGGTCCTGTCTCTGGGAGGAGGGATGGCCCTCGCTCAGCAAGCGCGTACGGAAGCCCAACTGGCAATCGGCAATGCGGGTGCGAAGCCACCGGCGGTAGCTGGGGTTTCGCTGAGCGACCTGGTGGCGGAGGCCCTGCTACAGAACCCGGAGATCAGGGCCATGCAGCGCCGCTTCGATATGATGCGCGCGCGCGTGCCGCAGGCGAAGGCCCTGCCCGAGCCGATGCTCAGTTATGGCTATGCCGGCAACGCGGTGCCGCTCCCGCCCTTCGACATTCAAAAGGGCGATCCTTCGAGCGCTCGCATGCTCAGCTTCACGCAAGAGGTGCCGTATCCCGGCAAGCTGGCGCTCAAGGGAAGAATGGCGAACGTCGAAGCGGAAGCCGAGTGGTGGAATTACGAGCAGGTACGGCTCAACGTCGTCGCTGAGGTCAAGGACGCTTACTTCGACCTCTTCTATCTCCACAAGGCCATTGAGACTGTCACGAAGAATAAGAAACTGGTTGAGAAGTTCGCGAGGATCGCCGAGGTCGGTTACTCGGTGGGGAAAGGGATTCAGCAAGACGTGCTTAAGGCGCAGGTCGAGATCTCGAAGCTCACCGATCAGCTGACGGTGCTCGATCAGCGCAGACAGACGACCGAAGCGCGGCTCAATAGCATCATCCTTCGCGAGCCTGACGCATCTATCGGCCAGCCCGAAGAGATCACGCCCCGGGAATTCACAAATAGCCTGGCGGACCTGAGGGATGCCGCACTCGCGAATTACCCCGCGTTGAAAGCGCAGCGGCGCAGAATTGACCGCGAGCAGTATCGTGTCTCACTCGCCCAGAAAGACTTCTATCCCGATTTCACAGTCGGTGCGACCTATTTCAACCGACCGGGCTTGCCGGAAATGTATGGCATCAATGTCGGCGTCAGAATTCCGCTCTACTTCTGGCAGAAACAGCGGCCCGCGGTCGCCGAGGCAACCGCGAGCGCGCGCATGGAGAGGGAGCAACTGGAAAGCACTACGACGCTGCTCTCCTTCCGCCTCAAGGAGCGGTATCTGGCGGCAACGACGGCGCAGCGGCTGGTGAAACTCTACGGCACGACAATCATCCCGCAATCGTCACTCTCGCTCGAGTCGGCGATCGCGGGATATGAGGTCGGCAAGGTGGATTTCCTGACGCTGATCGACAGCCTCATGACATTGCTCAATTACGAGCTCGGTTACTACGAGCAGTTGAGCAATGTCGAGAAGGCAATCGCGGCACTGGAACCGTTTACCGGCATTAACTTGAGGCCATAGCGGAAAAGGGGACAGCAATGATTATCACGAACCCGCCAGAGGAAGAGAATCAAACCAACCCGAACGACCTGTCCGCTAAACCTGGGCAAGGTGAAGCCACCGTTGATGCGGCAGCCGAACCGCATCTCACCGAAACGGAGAAGCCTGGCGGCGAGATTGGCCAGCCACCAAGTACCCGACCTGCTCTTCGCTGGCTCGCCCTTTTGCTGATCATCGGAATGGCGGGCGCGGGCTATGTCTACCGAGACTGGTTGCTCCGGGTGGTTTCGAAAGAGGCTACTCAAGGCAAGCAATCCACAGAGAGAAAGGTGCTCTACTGGGTCGATCCAATGCATCCGGCCTACAAGTCGGATAAGCCCGGCAAAGCGCCCGACTGTGGCATGGATCTCGTTCCGATGTACGCGAGCGGCGACCAGTTGGCCACGACCTTGCCTCCCGGCACGGTTCAGATCAGCGCGGAAAAGCAGCAATTGATCGGCGTGCGGTACGGTCAGGCCGAGTATCGCAACGTCTCCAAAACACTGCGCACCGTCGGCCGGCTGGCCTATGACGAGACCAGGGTGACGCACGTCCACACGAGGTATGAAGGCTGGATCGACCAGGTCTTCGTCGACTTCACCGGCGAGCTCGTCACAAAGGGTCAGGCACTCGTGAGCATCTACAGCCCGGAGCTGTTGCAGACTCAAGAGGAGTTTCTGCTCGCTCGCCGTGGCCGGGCGGAGTTGGGAGAGAGTCCCTTTCCTGAAGCTGTCTTCGGCGCAAACTCGCTCTACGAAGCAGCGCGCAAGCGGCTGGAGTCGTGGGACATCAGTGAGGGACAGATAGGTGAGCTGGAGAGGGTTGGCAGGCCTATCCGGGCGCTCCCCATTTACGCACCGAACGGCGGCTTCGTGATCGCGCGCAATGCATTCCAGAAGCAGCGAGTGACGCCGGAGACGGAACTCTACACGATCGCCGATCTCTCCAACATCTGGGTGGTCGCCGACATCTACGAGTTCGAAGCGCCCGAGGTCAAACTGGGGCAGGCAGCGTCCGTGACGCTCACATACTTGCCTGGTCGCGCCTTTCACGGCAAGGTGAACTACATTTATCCCCAGCTCGACAGCGCGACGCGAACGCTCAAAGTCCGCATTGAAGTCCCGAATCCCGGCTTCGCACTCAAGCCAGACATGTACGCCAACGTCGAACTGAAGATCGACTACGGCCGGCACGTTGTTGTGCCTCAGGAAGCGGTGCTGGACTCGGGCGCCGAGCAGCAGGTCTTTGTTGCGCTCGACGGCGGCTACTTCGAGCCGCGACGGGTGGAGATCGGTGCCAAGGTTGATCAGGACGTGATCGTGCTCAGTGGCTTGAAGGCGAGAGAGAAAATCGTCACTTCGGCCAACTTCCTGATTGACTCCGAGAGCCGGTTGAAATCGGCGACGGGTGGGATGGGCGCTCCGGGTGGGCACAATCACGGCGGAAGCGCTCCAGCCGCTGGCACTCAATCATCACCGACAGATCCTCCGAAGCGCGACCGAAACGAAAAGGAGTCCCGTCAGTCGCGATCTCCATCGGGTGACCACTCAAATCATCAACCGCAGCGCAAACCACCGGTTCCCCTGCAGGATCACTCCGGGCACCGGCCTCAAGGCAACGACGATGCCAAGCCGGAAGTCATGCCCGAGGACCACTCGCAGCACGCCGAGGCATCCGCAGCGTACGAGCGTCGTGACTCAGGTGACGCGATTCTTTACTACTACTGCCCAATGCACGTCGAACAGAGGTCGGAAAAGCCCAGGCGGTGCCCGAAATGCAGGATGCCTCTGATTCCGAAACATGCAGAAGAGAAGAACGGCGGTGGGTCGTGATCAACAGGATCATCGAGTTCTGCGCGCGCAACCCTTTCGTCGTTCTGCTCATGATCGGAATGACAACGATTGGCGGGTGGTACTCGATGCGCAACATCACGCTCGACGCCATCCCCGACGTGTCCGACACGCAGGTGATCATTTACTCACGCTGGGATCGAAGCCCAGACATCATCGAGGATCAGGTGACCTACCCGATCATCTCGGCGATGCTCGGCGTGCCAAAGGTCAAAGACATTCGCGGGTTCTCCGATTTTGGTTTCTCATATGTCTACATCATCTTTGAAGATGGCACCGACCTCTACTGGGCGCGCTCGCGCACTCTCGAGTACCTGAGCAACATCACGCCCAAACTGCCACAGGGCGTCAACGTCGAGCTGGCGCGCGACGAGACAGCTGTCGGTTGGGTCTATCAGTACGCACTTGTAGACACGACGGGCAAGCGCAACCTCGCCGAGCTGCGCTCGCTGCAGGACTGGCATTTGCGCTACGAGTTGCAATCGCTGCCAGGTGTGGCCGAGGTGGCGCCAGTCGGCGGATTCGTTCGGCAGTATCAGGTCAACCTCGATCCCAACGCGCTGGCGGCCTTCAAGATTCCAATTGATAAGGTCGTCGAGACGATTCGGCAAGGGAACAATGACGTTGGCGGAAGGCTGGTCGAATTCACCGGGCGTGAGTATATGGTGCGCGGACGCGGCTACATTCGCTCACTCGCCGACATTGAGAACATCGTCGTCGGCGCCAATCTGGATACCGGCACGCCGATCCTCATAAAGCAACTCGGCAGCGTCGTGCTTGGGCCTGATCTTCGCCGCGGCGTCGCCGAACTGGACGGCCAGGGTGAGACGGTCGGGGCGATTGTCATCATGCGTTCCGGCGAGAACGCCATGAAGGTCATTGAGCGGGTGCGCGCCAAGCTCAAGGACATCCAGCCGAGTCTGCCGCAGGGCGTGCAGATCGTCACGACCTACGACCGGGGTGAACTGATCGAGCGTTCGATCGAGACGCTCAAGGAGGCGCTCACCGAGGAACTGATAGTCGTCAGCCTGATCATCATCATCTTCCTGCTGCATCTGGCGAGCGCCATCGTACCGATCGTGACAATCATCGTCGCGGTCATGATCTCTTTCATTCCGATGTTCGGGATGAACGTGACGGCCAACATCATGTCGCTTGCGGGCATCGCGATCGCCATCGGCGCGATGGTAGATGCCTCGATCGTCGTCGTTGAGCAGGTTCACAAGAAACTTGAAGAATGGGTGTCCAACGGGCGGCAAGGCGATTACAAAGACGTCATGATCGCCGCGGCGAAAGAGGTTGGCGGGCCGAGCTTTTACTCGTTGCTGGTGATCGCCGTCGCATTCATCCCGATCTTTGCGCTTGAAGCGCAGGAGGGCCGCCTCTTTAGACCGCTCGCCTTCACGAAGAACTTTTCCATGGCGACGGCGGCGATCCTCTCTATTACGCTTGTCCCCGCCATCATCCTGCTCTTTATTCGCGTGCGAAGACTCGAGTTCCGCCCGCGCTGGTTGTGCCGCGCCGTCAACGGGGTCTTCGTCGGCAAGATTTACAGCGAAGAGAAGCACCCGATCAGTCGGGTATTGATGCGGATATACCAGCCGGTTGTCGAGTTCGTCCTGCGCCATCAGTGGAGCACGATCATAGCAGCGCTGCTAGTCGTGCTGCTGACGATCCCGATCTACAACCGCCTTGGCTCTGAATTCATGCCGCCGCTCGACGAAGGCGTACTGCTTTACATGCCAACGACGCTGCCGGGGATCTCGGTCACCGAGGCGCAGCGAGTGCTTCAAGTGCAGGACAAGATTCTCAAGTCCTTCCCCGAAGTCGAGCGCGTCTTCGGCAAGGCGGGACGCGCGGAAACGGCAACCGATCCTGCACCGTTTTCAATGATGGAGACGGTTGTCGTGCTCAAGCCTCACGACCAGTGGCCGAAGCTTTCCCGCTGGTACTCGAACCGGGCACCCGAATGGATGCAACGACAACTGCGGCGCGTCTGGCCTGACCATAAGAGCACACAGGATCTGATCTACGGTTTGGGCGGAATGAACGAGGCGTTGCAGATTCCCGGTTTTGTCAACGCGTGGACGATGCCGATCAAGGCCCGCGTGGACATGCTGACGACCGGCATCCGGACGCCGGTCGGCATCAAGGTTCTCGGTCCCGACTTGAACAAGATTCAGGAGATCGGCCTGCACATCGAGCTCGCGCTGAAGGACGTGCCCGGGACGGCGAGCGCGTTCGCTGAGCGGACGGCGGGAGGCTATTTCCTCGACTTCAATCTCAAGCGCGAGGAATTGGCGCGATACGGCCTGACAGTGGATCAGGCGAATATGGTGATCATGACGGCGATCGGCGGTGAGAACGTCGGCACGACGGTCGAAGGACGCGAACGCTATCCGATCAACGTGCGTTATCTGCGCGATTACCGCAGCACGATTGACCGGCTCAACCGGACGCTCGTACCGACGATGGACGGCAAGCAGATCCCGATTGCCCAGATCGCCGACCTCAAGCTGCAGTCGGGGCCAGGCATGATCCGCGACGAGAACGGGCGCCTTAGCGGGTACGTCTATGTGGACGTGTCGGGCGTGGACATTGGCACCTATGTCACGAATGCCAAAGCCATCGTCGAGCAACAGGTACAGATGCCGCCCGGCTATACGCTGACGTGGAGCGGGCAGTACGAGAATATGCAGCGCGCAACCGATCGGTTAATGGTTGTTGTGCCGGTGACGATTTTCATCATCCTCCTGCTGCTCTACTTCAACACGCGCTCGGTGGTCAAGACACTAATTGTCTTCCTCGCGGTCCCATTCTCTGCTGTGGGCGCCATCTGGCTGCTCTATTGCCTGGATTACAACATGAGTATCGCGGTCTGGGTCGGCCTCATCGCGCTCCTTGGTGTGGACGCCGAGACAGGCGTCTTCATGCTGCTCTACCTCGACCTCGCCTACGATGAGCGCGTCGCTAAAGGACTGATGCGAACGCGTCATGATCTACGGGAGGCCATCGTCCACGGGGCGGTCAAGCGGCTGCGCCCGAAGTTCATGACCGTCGCGGTCGACTTCATCGGCCTCGTGCCGGTGATGTGGGCAACGGGCGCAGGCTCGGATGTCATGAAGCGTATCGCTGCGCCGCTGGTGGCGGGCATGTTCACATCGTTCGTCATGGAGCTCGTCGTCTATCCGGCAATCTACGCGCTCTGGAAGTGGCACGCTGAGGTCAAGCGTCAACCGGCGCTCGTTCCAGTTGCGGCGTAAGGGAGGAATAGAAGGTGCAGACTACCTCGGTAAAATTCGGCGCAGTGCTCCGCGGGCTGAGCTTGACGGCAGTACTACTGACGTGGACGTCACCTCCGTTGCGGGCGCAGACGGATGATCCTGTCAACCGGGCGATGGCACGAATCCAGGCAACGGTCGACGAACGCGCAACTTTCGCCGAGCGCGCACTCGTCGCCTCGCAGCTCGTCAACGCGGGCGTTGAAGCCAGGAAGCAGGGGAGAACCGAGGAAGCGCACAAGGCGTTGGCACAGGCTGAAATCACGATCAGCGCCGCGGCCGACGGCCCCCGCGGAGTGCTCACCGAAGAACTACTGCGCCACATCGCCGAGGAGCAGGCTGCGCTCAACCCGTCCGCAACGACCCCCGCCACGAGAAAGGAATGGCCGGGTTTGAGCTCAGCGCGTGACGTTCCGCGGCTCGTGCTGGCTCGTTACAACTCCTATCGTGACAGTCTGACGCGGATTCTGGCCGAGGAACAGCTCCCAGTCGAAGTACTCTCCGTCGCGTTAGTTGAGAGCGGCTTCAATCCTCTCGCGCTGTCACCAAAGGGCGCCCGCGGCATCTGGCAACTGATGCCCGCCACGGCGCGGCGCTACGGCCTGGTAGTTGAACCCGACGACGACCAGCGGACGCACCCGGAGCACGCGACGCGCGCGGCGGCCCGCTACCTGCACGATCTCTACAGAATGTTCGGTGACTGGAAGCTGGCTCTCGCCGCATACAACGCTGGTGAGGGTCGGGTGCAGCGCGCGATGACGCAGGCTGGTGTCCGCGACTTTGACGAGCTGGCGCGGCGGAGATTGTTGCCCCTGGAAACGCGAAATTACGTGCCCACCGTGCTCGCGGCCTGGGAACAGATGAACCTGACACAGATAGCGCGGAAGGAACGGCTCGCTGAGAGAGAGAAGTAATCATGAAACGACTGCTACCCTTGTCCGTCCTCATGCTTGTCTTAGCGGTGCAGGCCGTTACGGCGCAGACCCAGGAATTCAATGTCGCGCACCAGCACACGTTTGGCGAGTGCCGCGGCACCCTCATCATTTCTGTCGATAAGATCCAGTACAAGACGACGCATGAAAAGCATGCCAGGGACTGGCAGTACGTTGAGCTTCAGCAGGTCAAGGTCGAATCAAGAACCGTCGTCGAACTTTTGACCTATGAGGATCAGAAATGGTTGGCAGGGCAAGACCGGCAGTGGAGATTCGAACTCCTCGCAGGCGAGATCACATCCGAGGTCACATCCGAGATCAGTGCCTTCCTTATGGCACATGCCAAACGCCCACTCATCACAAGCGTCATGCCTGTGACCACGGGAATACCCCGCTTCGAAGTACCTGTCAAGCATCTCCACAACTTCGGCGGGTGCTCCGGCACCCTCAGAGTCTACGACGACCGTGCCGCGTTCGAGTCAGCGGAGAAGCCCGACCACGCGCGTTTCTGGCGCTATACGGAGATTCAGAACTTCAGCCAGTCCGAGCGCTTCAAGTTTGAGATCGCGACTTTCGAAACTGGGGTTGGCGGGCCGAAGGAATACAACTTTCAACTAAAACAGGAACTTCCAGCTGACGCCTACGAGTACGTCTGGAGACGAGTCTATCCGTCGAGGTTCCCCACCGGTTTGGTTGTTCCGGTACGCCCGACAACCAAATGAAAGGGCGATAATGGCACAGACCCCGCTACCACCGGGGGCTGGAGATTGGACATTTTCTCGCTGCGGTCGTGGCGGCCTGTGCGACGCAGTGGCGGACTGGCGTTTGGACACTTTCTGACGAACGAGGCCGGTGACGAGGACGTCGCAGAGCGACGACGCGAGCCTAGCCCGGCGTTTCAACGCCAGGTGCGTTGCCCCCGTCGTTCATAGCCGCGTCAGTGGGGGGCTGTGCCATTGTCGCCATTCGCGGCTTCCGCAGCTTCCCGGTTCGGCTCGATGCGATCACGGGCATTGAGGTAAAACTGATGGAAGTATCCTGCCATTGACCAGCAGGAAGAGATGACCACGATCCATAACAACGCGCGACCGAGACCGTAGAGAATCACTCTAAAATCCAGGGAGGTCAGTTGCCCCTCGCGAAAGATATGGTCGATCGCCGTGTGCATTTCCGGGACAGTCCAGAAGGCGATGATCGGAAACGCCCGGGTCTCGACCGGAGGGCCCCCGGCAACCGACGAGGTGATCAGCAGTGCGATCGTGACCACCTGTGAGAGCATCTTA
Source organism: Acidobacteriota bacterium (assembly GCA_031401095.1). Taxonomy (GTDB): domain Bacteria; phylum Acidobacteriota; class Blastocatellia; order RBC074; family RBC074; genus JANNRD01. The sequence goes on along the minus strand of JANNRD010000341.1, from coordinate 6,339 downwards.
AACTTCCCCATGGAAGAGGCCGGAATCGCCAAACCGTCCGTCGCCGCAATCGAACGCAACCCCGAGACTGCAAGCTCTCTGCCAACGATGATGACCACTGCCCACGCCGGTGCCAGTTGATTTTCGACCAGTGAAATAAGAGCAGATGAAATGAGCAGCTTGTCCGCAATCGGATCCAGCAGAATGCCCAGCCGGGAGACCTGTTTCCGTTTGCGTGCCAGATAGCCGTCAAGCCAGTCAGTGATTGCAGCCAGCAGAAAGAGGCTGACACCAAGCACATGCTGGGGAACGCCGATCCAGTTCTCTGAGAACTTCGTCAGCAGCACTACCACCAGCAGCGGCGCGATAAAGATGCGAAGAAGGGTCAACAGGTTCGGTAGTGTCATATCCGCGTTCGCTGTCGGAATCCCGGTCGACAGTTGGTCAGCGCCAGAAATGGAATGCGATTCAAAACCGCGGTGTGCGATCCCAAAAGAGGCCTACTCATGAAACTTGTTTGTGATCGGCATTCGCCGGTCACGACCGAAAGCGCGCGTCGTGATCTTGATTCCCGGCGCCGCCTGTCGGCGCTTGTACTCGTTGACATCCACCTGCCGGGCGACCCATCGCACCGTCGTCTCATCAAACCCATCAGCGACGATTGAAGCGACACTCAAGTCATCGGCAATGTAGCGTTCGAGAATCGCGTCGAGAATATCGTAGGGTGGCAGCGAGTCTTCATCCTTCTGATTGGCCCGGAGCTCCGCCGACGGAGGTCGCGTCATGATGTATCCCGGGATGACTGGAGCACCCTGCCTTCGATTGCGGTATTCCGAAAGCGCATAAACCAGGGTCTTCGGCACATCCTTGAGAAGAGCAAAGCCGCCGGCCATGTCGCCGTAGAGTGTACAGTAGCCAACGCTCACCTCACTCTTGTTGCCCGTCGAGAGAACCAGCGCGCCAAATTTGTTGGAGAGCGCCATGAGAACATTCCCGCGTATTCGCGCTTGAATGTTCTCCTCTGCAACACCAATCGTTGTCTCGCCAAAGACCGGTCGGAGCATGCCCAGGTACTTCTCGAAAGTCTCCTCAATCGGAATCACGTGATACGCGATACCGAGGTTATTGGCCAATGCCGCGGCATCGCGTCCGCTCTCGAAGGACGAATACTGCGTCGGCATGAAGACGCAAGTCACCTGCCCCGGACCGAGCGCGTCGACCGCGATGCAGGCGGTCAGCGCGGAATCGATGCCACCAGAAAGACCAATAACCACGCTCTTGAAGTCGTTCTTTCGCACATAGTCGCGGGTCCCGACCACGAGTGCGCGGTAGATCTCCTCCACCCGATCGAGCGGTTCACTAATCGGGCGCACCGGGCTCGGCAGTCTGGTCTCGGAGGCGGGTTTGAAGGGAGTTGCGCGCAGTTCGATTCGCTCGGCCGATATGCTCTCGACGGCGGGATCAAGGCTCGCCTGCCGGTGACGAGGATCGTCCAGCCGCTCCTTGAATACGCGCTCGGTGTCGATCTCAGCGATGACGAGGTCGTCTTCGAAGACTCTGCCCCTCGCGATTGTCCTTCCCTGCTCATCAATCACCAGGCTCTGACCGTCAAAGACAAGTTCGTCCTGCCCCCCAACCGTGTTGACATACGCGACGGCGACGGCATTGTCCTCGGCCCTCGTCTGCAACATCCGTTCGCGGTCGTGTCCTTTCCCGGCGTAATAGGGCGAAGCCGAGATGTTGATCACAAGTTGCGCACCGCCAAGCGACTGAAGCTTGGTCGGACCATCGGGGTACCAGATGTCTTCACAGATGTTGACACCGAAGAGAACGCCGCCATACCTGAAGACCGGCGCCGACTCACCAGCTTTGAAATAGCGATTCTCGTCAAAGACGCCATAGTTGGGTAGAAATACTTTGCGATAAACCGCTTTCAGCTCGCCATCGCAGATGACCGCGGCGGCATTGTGGATATCAATCGTCCGGTCGATGAAACCGACAATACTGATGATTCCGCGGGAGGCGGCGACTATTTCATCGAGAGCCTTGAGATTCGCATTGATGAACTGAGGTTTGAGGAGGAGGTCCTCAGGAGGGTAACCGGAGACCGCAAGTTCGGGGAGGGCGATCAGTTCGACCCCCAGGGAACGGGCGCGATCGATCTCGGCGATGATCATCGCCGTATTCCCGGCGAAATCTCCGACCGTCGGATTGATCTGCGCAAGCGCGATGCGGATGACGCTCATAACTTCTCATGAGAGCAGTCCATCATATCTCATGACGCTGGTCTAATGACGCTGGCGCGAGAGTCAGTCCGTAATCTCCACGGTGTCGATGATTCCAACAATGGCAGCGTCCACGGGTCGATCCTTCAGCCCTTCGGCCAGGCGAGCGCTGCTCCCGGCAACGACCAGCACGCGCTCCCGAAAACCAGCGCCGACCGTATCGATGGCAACAACATAATTGCTCTCGTCTTCACCCTCGAGAGATAACTGCCGCACGAGGAGCAGTTTCGCACCCTCAAGACGAGGGTCCTTGCGGGTCGCAACGACCGTTCCGACTATTCGTCCGATGATCATAAACGTCGCGCAATGCCGGCGAAGCGCCAGAGACAAGCGATCGACCACTGCGCTGCTCCTTGAGACAACGACCCTATCTCTTGCCGCGCGAGTCCGGTGTCACCGGAAGGTTCTCATCAACTGAAGAATGGGGCCGTGGAATAACGTGCACGCTGACCAGCTCGCCCACGCGGCGTGCAGCTGCCGCGCCAGCATCGGTCGCTGCCTTGACCGCGGCCACATCGCCTCGGACAATTGCCGTGACGAAGCCTGCCCCAATCTTCTCGTAACCAACCAGCGTCACATTGGCTGCCTTGACCATCGCGTCTGCCGCTTCGATCATGGCAACCAATCCTTTTGTTTCAATCATTCCGAGTGCTTCCATCAATTGGCTGCTCCTTTTTCGTGCATCACTTCCGGAAAGCGTTGCGGCGTCGGCGAGAGTCCCTACCGACTTCTCACGAGACGTGTACTCTCAACCAGCAATTCGACCAGCTCAGCCCGGGTCAGTGTCACCGATTCGTGTCCGTTGGCGGAGGCCGCAGTCCCGGCTTCCTCCGGAGTATACGGGCACGCCTGTCCAACGCGAGCCTCCGGGCGCATCATTCCACTCCGTTCGCGAATTTCATACAGCTTCTCGATTGCCTCTGGTGGCAAGGTGTTCTCATTACCGAGACTGCGGGCGATGAGACTAATGCGCGCAGTGTGTTCAACTGTCTCAAGTTTATTAAACGCCTTCTCCAGGGTATCAGCGTAGGCGACGGCCCCGTGGTTGGCCATGAGCAGCGCGTCGTGATAGAGAATAAATGGCTCGATCGCCGCTGTCAGCTCAGATGTCGACGGAGTGCCATAGCCCGCCAATGGCACACAGCCCAACGTCAGGACCACCTCGGAGCAAATCGCCTTATCGAGAGCCAGGCCAGCGACAGCAAAACCGGTGGCGTGAGGCGGATGGCCGTGGACGACGGCATTGATATCGGGTCTCGCCTGGTAGATGACGCGATGCATCGGGAACTCAGAGGAGACACGATACTTTGTGTCCTCGAGCGGATGCCCTTCATCGTTGACGACAACCATCATCTCAGGCCGCATCCAGCCCTTGCTGACACCCGATGGAGTGGCGATGATGCGTCCCGGCGCAATGCGGACACTGATGTTGCCATCGCCGGCAACGATCAGGCCACGATCATAGCAGCGCCGCGCGACCTCGACTATCTGTTGACGTACTTCCCGCTCGTCCATTCTGCTTCTTCAACTGCCACTCATCGATGGAGAACTCAAGTCGCAGTCCGCGCACTACCGTTATCTTCTGTCTCACCGTCAGCGCTGAGGAACTCACCGAAGTCGTTGATCGAGTCTTCCGTCATGGGTTGAGCGAGAAAGTAGGAGAGGCTCTCCAGCGAAACTGCAAAGTCGACGTTCTTGACCTTGACGCCTGGCCTGGCGTGCAGTTGCACAGGCGCAAAATTGAGCACCGCTTTAACGCCGGCGACCGTCGCTTGCTCAAGTACCTGCTCGGCGGCCGCTGCCGGGACTGTGATGATGACAATACCAATTTCTTCCCGCGAAATCACTTCAGCAAGTTGCCGCGCATCTCCGACCGTCAGTCCGCTCCTCGCCTGCAGGCCGATCTTGGCGGGATCGATGTCCAAGAGAGCGACGATGTGAAACGAATTCAGATTGAAGCCCTGATAATTGGCGAGCGCAAGACCAAGATTGCCAGCTCCGACGATGACGATTCGATGATCGGAGGTGAGACCAAGGATCTGCAGGAGGTGCTCGCGGAGATCGTTAACATAATAGCCAACACCCCTCACACCAAATTCACCGAAGTAAGCGAGATCCTTGCGAATCTGCGCGGAATTCAGGGTGAACTGTTCGGCAAGGGCCTGTGACGAGATGGTCTCGAGGCCTGCACCCGCAAGCTCATCCAAACAACGCAGGTAGACCGAGAGGCGATTCGTCGTTAGTTCTGAGATCTTCTCTGTCTTCATACGGATAGGCTTTGAAGAACGGTGACACCAGCCATCCGATCAATTCACTAAGTAACTGTAGCGCAGCGGCGCACACACTGTCAACGAAGGTCCCAGCAGGGCGTCCTGTCGCGGGTCTCCGAATGGAATGAAACCCTCTTCGCTTTCCTCATGGGGCGGCTCTGCGATGGTGCCGAGCTGGGGCTCGGCGTTCCCAGGGTGCGCCAGTTGTTCAGCCTAAAATTGACTCTACTGATCGCTCTTCGTACACTGCAAAGCGAGGATAAAGTATTGATCGCGCGACTGACGGGCAAACTGATCCAGAAACAACCGAATGCGGTGATCATCGATGTCGGTGGCGTCGGCTACGAGCTGATTGTTCCCTTGTCAACGTTTTATGATCTCGGGGCCACAGGTTCAGAGGTCACGCTGCGTGCATATACCTACGTTCGTGAAGACGCCCTTCAGCTCTATGGGTTCCGCACCGACCGTGAAAGGCGCCTCTTTCTTCTCTTGACCAGCGTTTCAGGCATCGGACCCAAGCTCGCAATCACAGTTCTCTCCGGGCTGAGCGCGGAGGAACTGATTGTTGCGATTCACCAGAACAACCTCGCACGACTGGTGGCCATTCCAGGCGTCGGGAAAAAGACCGCGGAGCGTCTGGTCGTCGAACTGCGCGACAAGATCGCCTCGCTCGGTGCACATGAGGCAGAAGAGTATCCGCAGGCAACGACAGATAGTCACGGTGTATCCACAATGCGCAACGATCTCATCTCCGCACTGGTCAATCTCGGCTATCAGAGAGGAGCCGCCGACAAGGCCGTCAGCGGCGCATTTGGAGATGAGCCCGACGCAACCTTTGAAGCGGCACTTAAGAGGGCCTTGCGGCTTCTCTCGCGTTGAGTCGCGTTTCAGCGGTGACTTGAGGATTGAGCGTGACAAATAAGAAGAAGCGTCTTGAAGACGAGGCTGTTGAGGAAGAGCGAAAGGTGGAATTGTCGCTCCGTCCGCTCTGGCTGCGTGAATATATTGGGCAGCCGCGGGTCAAGGAGAACCTCAATATTTTCGTCAGGGCAGCGAGCGCTCGAGGCGAGGCCCTCGATCATATGCTGCTCAATGGCCCGCCGGGTCTTGGCAAGACGACCCTCGCGTCAGTTGTTGCGCGGGAGATGGGTGCGCAGATGCGCACGACGGCGGGGCCGGTTATCGAGAAGGCGGGCGACCTCGCTGCCATTCTGACCAATCTCAATGAAGGTGATGTCTTGTTTATCGACGAGATTCATCGTCTTCATCCGGCGATCGAGGAGATTCTCTATCCCGCGATGGAGGACTTCGAGCTCGATCTGGTGATTGGTCAGGGACCGGCCGCGCGCTCGGTGAAGCTGGAACTTCCGCGCTTTACCTTGATCGGCGCAACGACCCGTGCCGGTCTCATCTCCGCGCCGCTGCGTGGCCGCTTCGGCATCAACTTCCATCTCGATTTCTATCCGGTTGAGGACCTCAAAGTGATCACCATGCGGTCGGCGACGATTCTCGAGGTCGAGATCGACCCACTCGGCGCCCAGGCAATCGCAGAAAGGGCCCGTGGCACACCGCGCATTGCCAATCGCCTGCTGAGGCGTGTCCGTGACTTCGCGCAGGTGGAACACGATGGAAGGATTACTCAAGAGGTGGCTACCAGCGCTCTTGATCGAATGGAGGTGGACCGTTACGGACTTGATGAGGTTGACCGCAAGTTGCTGACAACGATCATCGGGAAGTTTGGCGGTGGACCCGTCGGTGTTGGAACTATCTCTGCTGCCATCAATGAAGAGAAGGAAGCGATCGAG
>JANNRD010000340.1:0-3915 GCA_031401095.1 Acidobacteriota bacterium | reverse complement strand
AGTGGTCACTACGACAATGCCTCGCCTGGCGGCCAGTTTTGCATCCTCGACAGCGATCGGCGTCAATGCCGTCATCGGAAGATGGGCAATCTCGTCAACGCCTGCCGAAACGGCCACGTGAAAATCCGAGGCATTATTGAGGTGGGCACTCACTCGTAGCCCGCTCGCGTGCGCCTTGGCGACGGCCCGAGGCAGCAGTGCTGGATCAAGACCGAAGAGTCCGTAATAGGCCTTGTCATGCCGACGCCGCTCGTGTTCGCCAGAGACCCAGAGCATCACCTTGATGAAGTCCGGTTTCTGGCTGAGGATCTGTGGCCATTTCTGCTCGAGATCGAGAGCCGAATCGATCGTGAAGAAACGAGAACCGTTGAGTGACTCCGGCGGACCGTTCAGGTACGCGAGGCGCCTCCAAACAACTTCCACCAGCATGTATGGTTTGCTGGCAGTGGGTATTCCCCAAGGGGAATCGCGCTAAGAATGGGAAAACCAGTGAAGAGGGGCGGCACCACATCCACAAGACAATTCTGCAGCGCGCCGTCTGTCAATCGCTGCACGGAACGAATCAAGCTTCAGAAGCGCGCCAGCTGACCCGCGCTTCGGAGCGTGAGCCAGAAGTTGAGACCATCGCTGCAAGCGCCAAACGGTTGCGTACCCGCACCTGTCGAAAAAGAGCCGAGCGGTGTCAGGTCTGCGGCTTTCCACAACGAGACACTGGCGCCAGCATAATTCGTGACCAGGATGCGTTCGCCATCGAAGGCTGCGGTGGCAGGCTGATTCAACCCATTGCCTCTGAGCGTTGCCAACACGAAGGCAGTTGCCAGAGGATTGCCCACAGCGTCTTTGACGCGCACCACAGTCACCGAGTGTCGGTTTGAGTTAGGCACCCAGATGTTCATGCCATCAAAGACCGGTTGGTATGGCAGACCGCCCACAGTGATGGTTTGCGCGATGCTGCCGTCTGAGTTGAGCTTGAGCAGGGTACTCTCAAAAAAGTCTGTCACCCAGATGTTGGCTCCGTCATAGAGTATGCCAATAGGCCCGATGAATCCTGTCGAAACCGTCGTCACCGATGTTGGATTGAGAGAGATGATGGAGACAGAACCACCTTGGTTAGCTGTCCAAATCCGCGAGCCATCGAAGGCGATGCCTTGAGGTTCATTTCCCAAAGAGCTTGTCAAAGTCGTGACGGCTCCGGCTGCTTGCGTCGGGTCAATCATATACAGGCTTCCTGGGCTCATTCGTCCGGTGACGAAAATACTTCCCATCGCGGCGACGATACCGTAGGCACTGGTTGCCCCTGTCCAGGTCTCGAGCAACTTGCCATCACTGGCTCGAACTCTTGAGACGGTGCTGCCACCAACATTCGCCACCCAGAGGTCTGCCCCATCGGATTTGACTAATTGGGGGATGCTACCCACTGTAGTCAATCCGATGCCACTTGCGTTGGCAGGAGTCCAAAACTGATCGAGAGCAGCTCTTCGGCTGCCACGTTTAAGCGACTGATCCATAGTTCGAGTAATGAAAGCCGCCATCTGCTCACGGGTGACGTTATTGACAGGACTGTAAGTCGTCGCAGTTGTTCCGATGGTGAGTCCTGAAAAGTAAGCCGAGGCGATCTGGCAGAAGAAGCCACTCGCCATCACATCGGTAAATGGCAGGGTTATCGTTACTCCTCCACAACTGCCAGTGTCGGCTTTCATTTTACTCGAGAGCACGGTCAGGCTTGCCATCAATGAGATTAGTATAACGATACGAAGCGCATACGATTGGGTGATTTTCATGAGACTTCCTCGCTGATAGATTTAGAGGGAATTCCGGGTTTCTAGTGGGTGACGTCTGTTGAAAAGCATGAGTCTATCGCTTTGGTGCCAATCCCGGGACGTTGATAATGAGCGGGTGGGGTGTGGTAAAGCACCCCGTCCCGGTCTTGGCCCCTGAGACGGCGCCCGGGTTGCTCTCCAGCATTGCCCTATCCTCCGCCCAGGCCGGTTCCAGTATAGGAGAGGTGCGCCGCTGGAGGTAGTCGTGCAAGACCGGAATCTTTACGCGCAGATTCTTGGGATCGAACGTCCCTGGAACGTGGATCGTGTTGAATTGCAGTTGGAGAAGGGGGCGGTCCACATTTATTTGACACAGGCCGAAGAAGCTCAGTGGAAATGCCCGGAGTGTGGACGCGAATGCAACCTCCACGACCACCGAGAGGTCGGAGGTTCGAATCCTCTCGCCCCGATTTGAATGGCACAGAAGGAGACGGCAAGGCCGCCTTTCCCTTTAGTCCCCGAAATAGTCCCCGCCTGCGTCAACGCGCGCTGCTCGTGAGTCTGGTGAAGAGTTGCCCGTTTACTTCACTGGCTTGTCCGGGCGCCAGAACGGTTCAGCCGTTGCGATGAATTCGATCGGCACTTCATTGATGAAGCCTTTCAACCATTCGGCACAATATTTCATCCCGGATTGCTCTGATACTATGTGACCCATCACGATCAGGGCTTTTTTCTGGCCGGAAGAAATTGCATCTTGCACGTACTCGACCAATTCCCATTCGTGCGTTTCGCCGACAATCAGCACGTCCACGCCGGCTTGCGATATGAACGGCACACCTGGCATCAAGCTGCAGTTGCCCCAACTCGCTAAAGCGTGTTTGATCGGCAATTGCGGATCGCCAACGACTCGCATCGTGCGAATCTTCAATTTCGTCTCAAGCTCCCTGGGCAGGCGCGAGAGAGGAACGCCTGGAAACTTGAAGCTCTTGGGATTCTGGGGGTCGGCATATTTCTCCCAGCCCAACTCGCGCATCATCCCAACCGCAACACCATCCGCAGGTTTGCGCCCGTGCCAGTGGTCGTGAAAGTGAAAGACCACCATGCTGTTCTTGTTAAGAAAATCGAGCTTGTGGAGATAGGTCGAGTCCTGTAGAAACTGGTCTATGCGATCCTGGTGCGAGAAAAACGTAGATTCATGCGTAATGACCATGTTTCTACCCGCTGCTGCCGCGCGCTTGATGACATACAGTGTCGCCATCATCGTCGTAGCGATGCCTTTCACCGGCGTTTCGGCAGTGCCCACGATAATGTTGTCTACGGTCTGCGCGCGCCACGGGATACCTACACTGGCTTTGATCCTTTCAATTACCTGGCCGGCATTTAACGCTTGCGCTGCCTGTGCGAGTCCCGGCCGCAAAGCAACCATTCCGATGGAAGTCAGGAGAAAAGAACGCCGGGAACTGTCTCGAGCGATCATTGCCAGTGCCCTCTGGTATCTCGGTAGTCTCTTAACCGCCGAAGTGCCACGAGGAAGAGAAACAACGGAACATACGGAAGGAAACTGAAGACACGGAAAGACTGGATCCAATGCGCAACAATTTCAGTATGTTCAGCTCCTTTCCGTATGTTCCGTTGTTTCTCTTCCTCGTGGCACTTCGGCGGTTACGAAATCACTGAGACCGCTTTCTAGCTTGGGCGAGGTGAATCCCGCAGGCCCTCTCAAAGTTCCTTGCCGTTTTGCGCCAGTTGATACGAGACTGGCAAACGCGTCCTCGAATGTCGGTCTCAGCGATAGCGATACAGCTTGATGCGTTGAATATCGAAGCGGCCTGTCGGCAAGCGCAGATGCCGTCCCTGGTGAGTCTGATCACCGTTCAGCCAGCGTCCAGGCTGCCATTGGCCATTGACGTACTTCCCTTCCTGCGCTGACAAGATGCCCACGAGTGGCGGCCCCGGTGTGTTTGCCTCGAATGCAACCACCAGTCCCGTTCCTGCAAAAACAAATTCGTGCGGCGTGTTGGCGATCGCGAGAAAGTGAAGTTTTCTGAACAAGCGCCGACCTTCAACCATTCAGTAGATAAGGCTCGGTGTTTTGATGGCCGCGTAATTTCCGGAGTTTCCCGCGGAGATACTCGATATAGCCCGCTGGTAGTGG
>JANNRD010000339.1:0-2930 GCA_031401095.1 Acidobacteriota bacterium | reverse complement strand
CAACATTATGGCGACGAGCAAGCCGACAAGTATGCGTTCAACTTTCATAGACTCTCCTGTCTGTTCCACAATGAGTGCAAAAGCAAAGGGTCTGTTTCGACTGTCGCCGCACTCGTTTCAACGAACAGCCGCCAAACTAGTGTTCAGGCGGCGCGTTGCCGCACATTCATTCCAGCCGGGCATTCGATCAGGGGCTGAAGGTCGAGGCTACCCGAGATCGGTGCATCTCAATTCACGCACACCTGAACTGTATTTGCCGGCTGACCATTGACTCTGATGACGACATCGACGACCCCTCTGCCAATCAACGCTCGCGGGATCGGACCGAGATTGATCTGATCCAGTCCAGTGAACTGGCCGTGTGCACCCGAAAAGACTACCGGAATGGCCAGCCCACCAATCGTCGCAGTCAGCGCTGAGGTTGATGCAACCCCGCGAACACCAGTTCCATAGACGATCAGGAAGACGGTTTCCGCGACCGGGCCGAGGCTGACGCATTTCGGGACAAAGCGGTTCGAACCAGCCTCCAACATCGCGACCTCTTCAAAAATCTGCGAGCCACTTGCCGTGACGCGCAGTGCGTTCGCCGCAGCCACGCCCGCACCACTTGCGTTTGCCGTGAACAGCCCAAGAGACACAGCCGCTATCTGAATCGTTCCAACGGAAACGCGCCCGTCGCCGGAGGTGATAGTCACTGTCGCCTCACCCACAGCACTACCTGCCGGGATGAGATAGTTGATCTGTTGCGGGGAGACAAAGAACAGGGGCGTCTGCCGCGAGACTCCGGCACTGTCCCTTACCTGACCGGATGTCCCCAGGATAAGAAACGGCAATGGCGAAGTCGTCGCCACCTCTGTCCCGACTGCCATTCCCGTCCCAAACGCTGCCACTATGGACTCTGGGGCGACGGGTCCCACCAGAAAAGTTGCTGCCGATGTAGTAACTGCGGAATTGGCAATGGTGAACGTCATTGAGCTTGACGTGCCACCGCCCGGTACTGGGTTGAAGACAGCCAGACTGGCGGTGCCGGCGACCGCCATTTCGGCAGCCGCGACGTTGACCGTCAACCGCGTCGGGCTGACGTATGTGGTCGCTCGGTCCGCCCCGTTCCACTTCACCTGCGAGGTTGGAACGAATCCAGATCCAATCAAGGCGAGAGTGAAGCCTGCCGAGCCGACGGCCCGGGCGTTCGGATCGAGACTCGACAGCACCGGCGCTGGATTGGGTTGGGCTGCGAGATTCGAGTGATAAGCAATCCCGGTCAGCCGGCCTGTCGTGCCATTGGTGTTCGTCGGCTGTACCCCCTGTGACGTCAAAGCCCCCGTGGTCGTGTTGATACTGAAGGTGGTCAGGTTCCGCGTGTCGCCGTTCGCAGCAAAGAGCAGTGTCCCCGCCTCATTCAAGGCCAGTGAACCCGTCAGACTACCGCCAGCCGCAAACGGTGAGCCGGTGACCGCGGTCAGGGTCGTCGAGCTGCCACTGCCGTTGATCCGATAGACGCCGACCCGATTGCCCGAACGATCCGCCACCAGATAGAAGCCACCCGCCCTCAGAACCCCGAAGGCAGCCGAGAACAGACCTGAGGTAAACGGATTACCCGCGACAGCGCTCGGGATGCCATTTGTTGTCGTGAAAACCCGCAGCGATCCGGAAAGAATGTGCCCGATAAACAGCCGTCCGTCCTCATCAGTTACGTAGGCACCCGGGGACGAAGTGATTGCATCGAAGGGTGAACCCGGAAGCGCACTCAGCGCGCCGGTCGATGCGTTGACGCTATAGCCAGCAAACGTAGTGCCCGAGTTTCCTCCCGCATAGTAATAGTCTCCGGTCTTACTGAAGGTAGACGCGATTGGCCGCGCGGATCCGGTCGTGTAGGGGCTGCCCGGTGCCGCGCTCGAGGTCGTCGTCGCGATCTGATAACTCGCCACTCGGCCCGTACTGGCGCCATCCCCGACGACAAGCGGTGAGCCACTCGGGTGCACCGCGAGCGTGTACCACGATCCGCTGCCTGGAAGCGCGATTGGATTGAAAGGTAGCGGGAGGAGCGTGCCTGTCGCGGAACTGATCGTGTAGGCACTGACGGTGCGGGAAGCCTCATTCAGAGCGTAGAGGCGCTGATTGCCTCGGTCGATTGCCAGCCGCTGACTGACAGTGGCTGAGCCTCCGTTCCCACCCGTCAAAATCGGGAACCCGGCTAGGAGCGTCAGCGCGCCTGTCTGTTCGCTGACCGCATAACCGAAGATCTGGTTTGCACACCCACTGCAATCACGGAAGACATAAAGAGCACGAGTCTGCGGGCCGAGTGTGACCGTCACGTTGACCGTGTAGGCACGACTTCCCGTGCATCCATTGGCTGCGGTTGCCGTGATTGTGAACATGAATGTGCCCGCGACGTTCGGCGTGCCCGAAAGTGCGCCGGCAGCGGAGAGAGTCAACCCTCCTGGCAATGCTCCGGAAGTGACGCTGAAGGTGTAGGGGCCTGTCCCCCCGGCTGCCGAGAACGTCTGCTGACTGTACGCCACCCCACCCTGGCCGTCGGGAAGAGAAGCCGGCGAGACAGTGATGTTATCGGTACAAACGATCGCCAGCGAATACGCTTGCACGCTCGAGCACGCATTGGCATCGGTCGCCCTGATGCTGAAGTTGAAATTCCCTCCGCGCGTCGGCGTGCCCGAAAACAACCCCGCTGATGAGAGTGTCATTCCATTTGGCAAGCTCCCCGTACTGACAGTGAAGGTGTATGAAGCCATCCCCCCGCTGCCCATCAGATTCTGACTGTACGAGGTGTTCAACGCACCCGCTGGCAGCGTTGCCGGTGTGATGGCGATGGCCGGACAAGTGACGCTCAGCGAGTAGGCCCGTGTGCCGATACAACCATTCGCGTCCGTTGCCCTGACGGTGAAACTGAAGGTCCCACTCTGCGTCGGTGT
>JANNRD010000338.1:0-3573 GCA_031401095.1 Acidobacteriota bacterium | reverse complement strand
AAGTATCGATCGTGCGAGACGGTGATGATCGTCCCATCATACTCATTGAGGGCATCTTCAAGAGCTTCACGCGACGCGATATCGAGATGGTTGGTCGGTTCGTCAAGAACCAGCACGTTGGCCCGCGAGTAGATCAGTTTCGCCAGCGCCAGTCTGCCTTTCTCCCCACCCGAAAGCGAAGCGACCGATTTGAAGGCATCGTCTCCGCTGAAAAGGAAGCGTCCAAGAAACCCACGCAGCTCGCCATCGCTTGCCGTCGATGAGGCAACGGTGCGGATCTCCTCGATCGCTGTGTGTCGATCATCGACCATGTGCAAGCGCTGGTCGTAGTATCCGATATTCACTCCGGAGCCCCAGCGTACCTGTCCCCGAAGCGCGGCGTGCTGGCCAAGAATCGTCCTCAGAAACGTCGTCTTGCCCGTTCCATTTCCTCCGATCACGCCAAGCCGTTCACCGCGTCGCATGATCAGTGAGAGATCCTGCGCGAGTTGCCTCTCGGGAAATCCGATGGTCAGATTCTCGAGGACCATGACCTGATCGCCAGTCCGCGTCGTTGGTTTGAGTTTGAAGTTCGCCGATCCAGCCTGTCCGACTGAGGCGACGCGATCAAGGCGCTCGAGCATCGTTCGGCGAGACTTCGCCTGTTTTGTCTTCTGGCCAGCAAGATTCCGGCGAATGAAGTCTTCCGTTTTGGCGATCAGCTCCTGTTGCTGCTCCCAGGTCTTCTGCTGCAGTTCCCTGCGCGCTTCCCTCTCCGCCAGAAAAGCAGTGTAGTTGCCGCGATAGGTCTCGATCCGCGCCTGATCGAGATCGAGCACCCGCGTCACCGTATGGTCGAGAAAGAAGCGGTCGTGCGAAACCACGACATAAGCCGATTTGTATTCCTCGAGAAAGTCCTCAAGCCACTCGACGGCTTCGACATCAAGATGGTTTGTCGGTTCGTCGAGGAGGAGAATATCGGGCTCGGCGAGCAGCAACCGCGCAAGTCCAAGCCGGTTCTTCTCACCACCGGACAGGCTCTCAGCCTTCTTGCTGAACTCTGTCTTTTCGAAGCCGAGGCCAAGCAGCACAGACTCGGCCCGAGCGTGATAGCTAAAGCCGCCGGCGTGTTCATAGGCGTGCTGAGCGTCACTGTATTCGTGCATGACCGCGTCGAGTTTCTCGCCGGTCATCTCTGTCATGTCGTGCTCGAGCTCGCGCATTCGCGTCTCGAGAGCGAGCAGTTCGGCAAATACCTGGAGCGCCGCGTCGATCACCGTCTCCGCGCCAAGAAAGTCCACGTGTTGCGCGAGGACACCGAGGCGGAGACCCTTGATCCGCTCGATCGATCCCTTATCGGGTGTTTCGATCTGCGCGATCAGCCGAAGGATCGTTGTCTTTCCCGCACCGTTCCGGCCGACCAAACCAATGTGCTCACCTGGATTGACCTGAAAACTAATGGCGCGCAGAACTTCCTGCGCGCCATACGACTTTGAAACCTCACTGAAACGAAAGAGCATGTTTTTCAGTTGAAACTTGATGACTGGTCGTTGGGAATCAGGCGAGCCTCGGACCACCTGTCATCAACTTGTCAACCATCAAATACCTCTTTGGCGACTACTTCTTTGGTGAACTGACCGGAGCTGCTGGAGCTGCAACCGCCGGTGAAGGACTGGTCGCCGCGCTTGCTCCCGACTGCGGAACTGGGCGCAGAACGCCGAAATTGTTGGGATTCTCCAGCATGCGCTTGGCGAGATAGTTCTCGATCTTTGACTCATCCCGCGACGTCGTCAGCATCGCCGCATTGACGAGCTGGTTTCTCTGACCAACGATGTAGTCGGAGATCTGCTTGCGCACCTCCGGATCGCTGAGCGTCAATTCCCGCGACTCGGTTCGCTTTTGGGTCAGCTTGAAGATATGCCAGCGGCCAGCCTGGTCCTTGATTGGCGCGGTAATCTCGCCCTCATTCAGGCCCATCAGCTGTGGACCGAGACCGGTCGGCAGTCCCTGTTGGCCAAGAGCCGAGAACTGATCCTGCGGAATAAACCCGAGGTCGCCGCTGCGATAGGCGCTCTCGTGTTCAGATTGTTGTCTCGCAATGGTCGCGAAATCGGCGCCTGTCTTGAGTCGATTGTAGATCTCCTTGATCTTCTGTTCGGCCTCGAGGTCGCTCTTGGCGTCAAATTTCGCCCCATTGTCAGAAGGATCAACAATGATATCGGAGACAGCGACGCCAATCTTGGCGACAAACTCCTTGGGATTGGCGCGGAAGAAGTCCTCGACCTCACGGTCCTGGACCTTAAGCTGTGCGGATAGCTTGTCTCTCAACTTGCGAATTGACAGATCTTTTCTGACCGCGTCCCGGAATTGTGCTTCCGTCTGATTCGCTTCCTTCAACTGTTTTTGAAAAGCCTCCTCAGTCAGGCCACCCTCCTGCTTGCTTTTCTGTATCTCCTGGGTCACCTCATCCTCGGAGGGGGCAAGTTTTTCCTTCTGGGCGCGTTGGTAGAGCACTTCCTGGGTCACCAGGCCATCGAGAGCCTGCAGCCGTGCGCTCGCAAGCTCAAGTTGTGACATCTGGGTTTCCTGGCCCTTCATCTGCTGCGCAGTCACGCGATCAACGTCCGCGACCGTGATCTTCGCTCCATTGACAACAGCGGCGACCTCATCCTTGCCACCCTCTGAGATCGAACCGGCACCACCCCCGCAGGACGCCAGGGCACCGGCAAAAAGCAGGAGGGAAATGGGAATCAGAATTTTACGCACAGTAGCTCAACTCCTTCGTTTGGTTCATTCGGCGACCGGCCCAACCTGACTTGCCCAACCTGACTTGATTGACTTCGGCGCCGAGCATCTGCTATAAATAGCGGTTTCGTGTTAAGCCTTTTGTTCTTAACCGTCTCACAAGATGATCCTGTGGAGGTATTCAATGGCTAAAATTTGTGAAATCTGTGGCAAAGGTCCTCAATTTGGCAATCGCGTCTCACACGCGAATAACAAGACAAAACGTCGCTTCGAGCCCAATCTTCAAAGCGTCCGCGCTCTTGTCAGTGGAGCCGTCCGTCGCATGAAGGTCTGCACTCGGTGCCTCAAGGCCGGCAAGGTGCTCAAGGCGGCTTAGCTCATCTCGATCGAACTTCCGATTCGCCGGTCGTGCACCGGGCGGCCTGACCGCTCACCCCACCGCCACAACATCTATCTCGACACGTGCATCCCGCGGCAAGCGCCTCACTTCTACCGTTGAGCGCGCTGGCCGCGCGTCCCCAAAGAACCCGGAATACACCTCGTTCATGACTGCAAAGTCGGCCATATCAATCAGGAAGACCGTCGTCTTGACGACCCGGTCAAGCGAACTCCCGGAAGCCTCCAGTACCTGTTCAAGGTTCCGCAGAACCCGTTCGGTTTGGACTCTGACATCTCCTTCAACGATCTGCATTGTCACCGGATCGAGCGGTATCTGCCCTGACGCAAAAACGAACCCATTGACCTTGATTGCCTGCGAGTACGGACCGATCGCCTGCGGAGCCCCGTCAGTTTGTATCCTCTCTATCACGGCTATCTTCTCGTCTATCACGGCTATCTTCTCGATCTCTA
>JANNRD010000337.1:0-4728 GCA_031401095.1 Acidobacteriota bacterium | reverse complement strand
ACCAGACCCCACGCGATGACGGCAATCGGACTTGCCGGAGATTCCGCTTCAAGCATCTCGACCAGGGGCGCGATGCCAGCGTAATTTCCCATGGCCACCTCACCAGCGCCAAGTTGAATACGCGCCAGTACCTGGCCTTCGGTGTCTTTTGCTTCGCGATAAATCTCCAACGAGAGTCTCGTCAGCTCGTTTGCCTCGCGATACAGCCCAAGACCAATGCGAATCTGGCCTTGCTGCAAAAGTACCGCGCCCTTGGCTGTCTTCTGATCGAGCGCCTCGGCAAGGACCAGAGCCTTGTCGAGCACGAGCTCAGCCTCACGCACCCGCCCGACCGTGGCGTAGCCCTCTCCCAGCCCAATGAGCAGTGTCAGACGATCCGCGGAATTCGTGATCGATTCGCCACGACTCTCGAGAGCTTCGAGAGCTCGATGCGCCCGCTCGAGACAACCAACGGCCTCGTTCCAGTTCCATCTGCCGCGCGCGGCCTGCCACGCACGCATGCTCCACGTGATCGTCTGTTCAAGGTCGCCCGCCACTTCATAGTGGCTGCTCAGCGCAACTGCGATCCGGTCAGGTTCGTGTGCATAGACCGTCGCGAGGGCCTTCGCGGCGCGCGTGTGGAGGTCACGTCGTTCGCGCGGCGCGAGGCTGTTGTAGAGCACGCTTCGCAGCGTCGTGTGATAGAAGCGGCAATCCTCGCCCGCAGACAACGCACGATCCGAAAGCACTCCTCTCCGCACACCCTCGTTGAGCAGACTCGCAATATCGGACTCGCTTCTTCGAGCCATAAGTGCGAGTGTCTCGACGCGAAACTCGTCACCGATTACCGCCGCCTGCTCAACGATCTCGCGCACTGCCGGCGACAAGCGATCAAACTTGTTCTGCGCCGCCATGACAATCGTCTCTGGCAAACGCAGGTCCTTCATCCCATACCACTGCCAACGCGGCTTCGGTACCCCGCCATACGCAATCGCACCCTCAGCTACCAGCAGACGGAGCATTTCCGTCAGGAAGTAGGGATTGCCGCCAGTCATTCGATAGAGGGTTCGCAAGTCCTGTGGGGGCAGGTCAGGCGCCGTCGAGTGCCCACCAAAGATCGCCTCGATTGCCAGCCGACATTCGCCCTCAGAGAGGGACTTCAGTGTGAGGCTTGTGTAACTGCGATAGTTGGCCTGCAGCCGCATCCATTCGGCGAGCGGGTGCTGGGGATCTATCGTTCCGCCGCGTCTCACGAGACCGAGGATCATGAGCGGTTCGCCCTCGATCGTTCGCATGAGATACCCAATCAAATCGCGGCTTGCGCTATCGGCCCATTGCAGGTCGTCAAAGACCATGATCAGCGGACGCTCGCGACTGAGTTTGAGGAAGCACTTGCTGAGTGGCACCACAGCTCGGAAATTGTCTCGAGCGAAGGCTCCTGTCGTGCCCCGCACCCTTGCTGCTCCGGTGGCCTCTCCTCGTTCAACAAACAGCTCTTCAGGCAGCTCGATTCCCCATCGCGCCTCAACCGCCTGGCGCAGGTCCGTGAGGGACTCATGAGGCCCGCGATCCCTGGCTTCGTCCAGACCGAGCGCGGTCCGGAGGAAATCCAGGAATATCTCGTAGGGTGCAAGCCGGCTCGCGCGGTAGTCAAAGAAGCGGGCGTAGAGACAGAGGGCACCCTGATCGCGCGCGCCGGTTTCGAAGTGGCGAGCGAGAAGAGTCTTGCCGATACCGGGCTCTCCAAGGATGAGCACTGGACGGCCGGTGCCTTCCAGAGTGCGCCGGTACTCAGCCAGCAGGACCTCGAGCTCAGCCTCGCGACCGACCAGTTGATCGTAGTCCGGATCGGCAGAAAAGGCTTGACGGCGCGTTGCGGCAGCGACTGTCGAATCCGAGGTGACTTGGCGCGTTTCGGATCCGTCTTGATGAGGTGACGTCTGGTCGACGGTGGTTCGCGTCACTGGAGCGATAAAGCGATAGCCGCGGCCGTGATAGGTCGCGATAAACCGGGCATCATCCGCATCATCCCCCAACGATCGGCGGGCTTGCGAGATGGCCTTTTTCAGGACTCCATCGGTGGTAAAGACATTTGGCCAGACGTGCTCGAGAAGTTCATCCTTTGAGACGACACGGTCGTGATGTTCGACCAGATAGCGCAGGACGCGGACTGCCTGCGGCTCGAGCGGGACAACCTCGTCGCCCTCAAAAAGCAGATCGACATCCGAAGAGAGATGGAATGGACTGAACAGCAGCCTCTGTCGTGATGATGGCGTCATCAAATGATCGTATCCTAGCTCAAGAATAGGGCCCAGACAGACGGAGCTATTCTAGACCAGATGACGTTGGATTGCGCGAGGGCATTCGACGCGATGGCGCAGAGAGTCATTGCTCCCTCGGTGCTGAACCGGTTTCATGCACCCGCGTTGTTCGCATGGAATGGGGAGGATCGCGATCTGATCGAACAGTTCGATCGCTTCTTCGAGGCCAGCCGCCACCACATGCTACGTGCTCATCCACCCGATGGGAGAGTCGCAGGGCAATTGCGTAACTCTTGTCAGGAAGCGATCTCTGTCGAGACTGGCGGAGACGGATGACCAGGAGTAAGTCCGTGCCCTCCGCAAAGACCCCGGAGGGCGCTGGAGAATCCACTACTTTCACAGGTGAGAGTAAGCCGAGGAATCGCGCCCGCCTGAAGTTATTCGTTATCTGAAGACCAGTGAGATCGTGTAGCCTTCACCGCCCCCCAGAATGTTCTGTCTTGCGCTTTTTCTCGACGCCGAGAAACTCCGCAAGCGGTATCACTTCGACCCGCTCGGCAAGTGGATATCTGCGCTCACCGGGATACACAACAAACAACTCGTCCAACTTGAGGTCCGCCAGCGCGATGTGCATCGAAGGCGTCATCGTGGGTGCGTCCGAACGCTTGCACTCGACGCCTATGCGTCGGCCGCCTTTGAAGAGCACGAGGTCAATTTCGGCGCCACCGTGGGTTGCCCAATAGTAGGCGTCGTCGGGGCGCAGCGCCTTAAGCACTTCCTCGACGGCGTAGCCTTCCCAGGACGCGCCCACCTTGGGGTGATATTCGAGGTCACGTTGATTGGCAACACCAAGCAGCACGTGAAGCAAGCCGCTGTCGCGAACATAGACTTTAGGGGCCTTAACCTGGCGCTTGCCGAGGTTCTCGAACCACGGTGGCAGCTGCCGCACCATGAAGACGCCGGTCAACAGGTCGAGGTAGCGGCGCACGGTGGATTCGTTGACGCCAAGCCCGCGAGCCAGCTCGGCGGCGTTCCAGGTCTGGCCGTGGTAGTGGGCGACCATGCTCCAAAAGCGCCGCAGGGCCACGGCTGGAATCTGAACGCCGAGCTGAGGCAGGTCCCGCTCCAAAAACGTCTGGAGGAACTGGCGTCGCCACATAAGCGAGTCGGCCTCGCTGCGAGCCGTAAAGGAAAGCGGGAACCCGCCGCGTAACCAATGGCGGGTCTGCGCCGACGCGCCAACGTCGGCCAGGCGGAAGCCTTCGAGCGGCACGGTCTCCACCCGCCCGGCGAGAGTCTCAGAAGACTGCTTCAACAAATCCGGTGAAGCGCTGCCGAGAATCAGGAAACGCGCGGGCAACGGTCTGCGATCAGCCAGCACGCGCAGCAGCGGAAAGAGATCGGGGCGGCGCTGAATCTCATCAATGACGACCAGTCCGCGGAGCGGACGCAAGGCGATGTCCGGCTCGGTGAGACGGGCGAGGCCCTGCGGGTCTTCGAGATCGAAGTAGTTGAGCGAGTCTGCCGGCACGAATCGGCGAGCCAGCGTCGTCTTGCCGCACTGGCGCGGGCCGAGCAAGGCTACTACGCGGCTGCGTTTCAAGGCGGCCTGAACCAACTTGATGTCAGTCCTGCGATTGATCACGCTCGTAGTATTGACCAGGGAAATCCCGCAGTCAATACGGGATGTTCAGGGTGACGATCCGGGAAGCAAAGAGGTAACTCCCATGGGGTTTCCAACTTCGTCTGGGAGCCAGTGCGTCCCTCAAAGCGTGGAGAGACTCAAAGGGAGGCGTGATTCTCTCCGCTACCATACTTTGCATTCAGTAAGACTAGATGTATATCTTGCCAGCATGATTGAGCGATGTTTCTGGCGGCAAGGAATCGAAGATGCCCGGCACGGCGTGCCCATCGACTGGCCGTGGCGGCGTCTGGCGCTCGGGCAAAACTACGTTAGCGGAAAGCCTCGGCGACGATCCTGTACGTCGATTAGCTTTTTTCGAGCAGCGATGTTCTCGTTAGTGACGCTGGGCATCACTATAGGCAATTCTGCCGCGAGCGTTGCTGTTCTACACGCCCTAGTCAACAGCATTGTCCTTCCCGGGCTTATCAATATGGACTTCTCAGACATCCGGGCTGTGATGATGAACGGCGGCTGGGGCGCAGCGGGTGTCAACGTGGCCGACGGTCCCGATCGCTGCGTGAAGGCGGCTGAACCTGCGTTTCGGTCCTCTTTGTTGCCAGAGGTCTATATCGGTTCCCCGACGGCGGCAGGAATACTCGTCGATGTCGCGGGTCATGACATCAGTTTGAGCGAAATCGATGATATGTTTGCAGTCGTATGTCGCGGACTGGCTGATGAGACGATTGTCGTTGTGGGACACACACCCGATGCGAGCCTCGGGAACCGGGCCCGAGTAACCTTGATTGCCACGGGACGCCGATCATTGATGGCCTGACCGCCGAGAGATGTACACCGCCCGGGTTG
>JANNRD010000336.1:0-4570 GCA_031401095.1 Acidobacteriota bacterium | reverse complement strand
TTCGATACCTCGCGGGTAAAGAAAGTGCGCGCGGATTCCTGCAGCAGTTTCTGCGGTTTGCTTAGATCGAAGTTCATTCCTGGTCGCTCATTAAGGATAGATTTGATTGCGGTATGTTTCACCGCTCCGCAATGTAACTTGCCAAGGCACTGACGGCAAGCCTCAGGACGAGACATGAACCACAGAGACTCAGAGACACAGAGACAGCACAGAGAAGAAATAGGAAGGGTGGAGAGGGTGTTCCAGGACCCACCTTGTTCTTCTCTGTGCTGTCTCTGCGTCTCTGAGTATCTGTGGTTCATGTCTCTGTGTGGTTGCTATTGACGGCCTCGCAGCAGGGTATTATGTTCAATCGCTATGTCGTTCAGCTCGAGTATCAAAGTCCTTATCGCGCTCTCGTTTTTGTCCGCGTGGGCCCGCGTTTCGCAGACCCCGCCAACCGCCTCAGAACTCTACCGGCAGCAGGTGGCGCCGATCTTTGCTGCCCATTGTGCCGGCTGCCACGGCGCCACGGTCCAGCGGTCGGGCCTCGATCTGCGCACCGAAGAATCCGCCCTGCGCGGTGGAGTGCGTGGTCCAGCGATCACCCCGGGAAATCCCGACAAGAGCGTGCTCCTGCGCATGATCAAGCATCTGGACGACCCGGGCATGCCCCTCGGAGGCGACAAGCTCCCGGAGGCTCAGATCGCCATCATCAGCCGCTGGATCGAGAGTCTGCAGCCCCGCACCGTTGCATCCGCTGAGGGCGGTGCTCCAGTTCGCGCGCAGGGGACTCCGATCACCGAAAAGGATCGTCAGTTCTGGTCATTCCAGAAACCGGTCCGTCCGACACCTCCCGCCGTTCGAAACCGGAGATGGATGCGCAATGAGATCGACCGCTTTGTCCTTGCTCGTCTTGAACAGAATCAACTGGCGCCTTCAAAACCGGCCGACCCGCGCGTCCTGCTCCGCCGCGTCTACTTCGATCTGACTGGGCTTCCGCCTTCTCCTGAGGAAGTAGCCGCCTTTGTCAGGAACCCGTCCGAGCTTGCCTACAGGAAAGTGGTCGAGCATCTGCTGGCGTCGCAGCACTACGGTGAGCGATGGGGGCGCCACTGGCTGGACCTCGCGCGGTACGCGGACAGCGGCGGTTATGAGTTCGACTACGACCGGCCGCACGCGTGGCGTTACCGCGACTATGTCATCAAGTCGTTTAACGAAGACAAACCGTACAGCCAGTTTATCCGCGAGCAGCTCGCCGCTGATGAGATTTCACCGAACGATGCGCACGCCCTCATCGCCACGGGTTTCTGTCGCAATGGCCCGACTGTCGACAACGCGGTCAACGAAGAGACGCGGATGGACGAGCTCGATGACATGGTGACGACTACGTCATCGGTGTTTCTCGGATTGACCGTCGGATGCGCGCGTTGCCACGATCACAAGTACGATCCGATCCCGCAAAAGGACTACTATCGAATGCAGGCGATCTTCTTCCCATTCGAGAAGAAGGAGCAGGCGCTGGTGCCGAAGGCGGAGGAAGAGGCCTTCAAGGCGCGCAACAAAGAGATCGATCTGCTGGTGAGGCCGTTGCGCGCAAAGATCATCGCGATCGAGAAGCCCGTTCGCGACAAGCTGATCGCGGAGAAGGTCGAGTTTCACGTCAAGCTGGCGGAGAGCTCGAGCGCGCTTGAAGGCAAGACGCGCGACCAGTTTCGCGAAGAGACGACAAAACGCTTCACCAAAGACGTCAATCTTCAGCCCGAAGAGATCGATCCGCTGCTCACTAACGAACAGTTGAGCCAGCGCAAAGAGGTGCAGAAGGAGATCGACAAGATCAATACGACCCGGCCAAAGCCTCTGCCGGCGGTCATGGGGATCACCGACAAGAGCACACCTGGCAAAGCGTTTCTGCTCAAGCGCGGTGACTGGCGCAACAAGGGGGAAGAAGTCTTTCCCGGATTCCCGGTGATTCTTGCGGATGGGGCGAGCATAGCGACCACGGGTCGGCGCCAGCAACTGGCCGACTGGATTACGCGCGCGGACAATCCATTGACTGCGCGAGTAGCGGTCAATCGCATCTGGCAGTATCACTTTGGCAAGGGTCTGGTGAGAACGCCCAGCGATTTTGGCGCGACGGGTGATCGTCCGAGCCATCCGGAGCTGCTGGATTGGCTGGCGACCGAGTTTGTCGCGCGCGGTGGAAGCTGGAAGGCGATGCACCGTCTGATCGTCACTTCAAACACTTATCGACAGTCGAGCAGGTTTGACGCAAAGGCAGCGGCGAAGGACCAGGAGAACCGGTTGCTCTGGCGGGCGAATCCGCATCGTCTCGAAGCGGAAGCGATCCGCGACAGCATTCTGGTAGCGAGTGGGAAGCTGAATCCGACCATGTTTGGGCCCGGGATTTATCCGCGGATCGATCCTTCGGTGATCGCGTCGGGATCGAGACCGCGATGGCCGCTCGAGGCGAAGGAAGGACCGGATGTCTGGCGGCGCAGTGTTTATATTTTCGTGAAGCGTTCGGTGTTGATGCCGCTGATCGAGGTGTTTGATTGCCCGGTGACGACGGTTTCGCAGCCGGTGCGGTCGGTGTCGACTGTCTCTCCACAGGCGTTGGCATTGTTGAATAACGAGTTTGTGCTCGAGCAGGCGGGCTACCTCGCGGAGCGAGTTGCGAAGGAAGCGGGGCCTGATCGGAAGGCGCAGGTGGTCCGTGCATTCCAGATAACGTTGGGCAGGGGTCCAACGGCAAAAGAGATCGAATGGTCCGTTGAGTTCCTCGGGAAGCAGAAGAGTCCATTGCGGGACTTTTGCCATGCACTTCTGAATTTGAATGAGTTTCTCTACGTGGACTAGAGGAGGAACAACGGAACACACGGAAAAAAACGGAATGCACGGAAATGGGATTGATATTTGAGGCTGAGAGCTATGCGATCAAGGGGGCAGCGATGGAGGTTTACAAGGCGCTCGGGAGTGGGTTCCTGGAAGGAGTCTATCAGGAGTGTCTCGAGCTGGAATTCGCAAAGCGCAAAATTCCCTTTGAATCCCAGAGGCCGCTGACGCTGACATATCTGGGCACTCCGTTGAAGCAGACTTACAAGGCGGACTTTGTTTGTTATGGCAAGATAATTGTCGAACTGAAGGCTGTGGCGCGTTTGTCGCCAGAGCATCAGGCACAGATCATTAACTATCTCAAGGCGACTGGCCTTCAACTCGGGTTCCTGCTCAACTTTGGGCACTATCCGTTGATGGAACAGATGCGGATTCCGAATGTGATTCAACCCTGACATTTCCGTACATTCCGTGTTTTTCCGTATGTTCCGTTGTTTCTCTTCCCTGGTGTTCTTATGAAGCCAATTACACGACGTGAGTTAATCTTTCGTGCCGGCGCCGGCTTTGGCGGTCTCGCCCTCTCGAGTCTCCTCGAATCAGACGGGCTGCTCGCGGCATCACCGGGACAGCGCCGCAACCCGCTCACTGCCCACGAACCGCACTTCCCCGCAAAGGCCAAGTCGGTCATCTTTCTTTTTATGTATGGTGGCGTCAGCCAGGTAGACACACTCGATCCAAAACCCGAACTGGCCCGCCATCACGGCAAGCCAATGACCGGTAAGGGCGCCATCGATGTCTTCTTTGGCAATCCCGGCAATCTTATGGCCTCGCCCTACACTTTCAAGAAGCACGGCCAGTCGGGAATCGAAGTCTCCGAGCTCTACCCGCATCTCGCGACCCGTGTTGACGACCTCTGCGTCGTTCGCTCCGTCTACACCACAAGCAACAACCATTCACCCGCGATCTTCATGATGAATAGCGGGAATATGCGACCGGGGAATCCCTCGCTTGGATCGTGGACGACCTACGGTCTTGGCAGCCTCAATGAGAATTTGCCGTCTTACATTGTTATGTACGATTGGCGCGGCGGGCCGATCGGGGGCGCGCCCAACTGGAGCTCCGGTTTCATGCCCGCCTCATTTCAGGGGACTGCGTTTCGCTCGGGCAACACACCGATCGTCGATCTCAACCCGCCGAAATGGATTGATCCGCACGAGCAACGCGCGGAGGTCGACTTTATCCAGAAGCTCAACCACGAACATCTGCAGACTCACGAAGGCAACTCCGATCTCGAGGCGCGGATTGCTTCGTATGAACTCGCCTTCAAGATGCAGACACACGCACCCGAAGCCGTCGACATCGCCAACGAATCGGAAGCAACAAAGAAGCTCTACGGAATCGGCGAGAAGACGACGGATTATTTTGGACGCCAATGTCTTGTCGCGAGGCGTCTGGTCGAGCGAGGTGTGCGGTTTATCCAGCTTTACAGCGGCGGCGGGCATCAGCAGGAATCGTGGGACGCGCATTACGGTCTGGACGAGAACCACCGTCTGCATTGCGCTGAGACGGACAAGCCAATGACGGGTCTGATCGCGGATCTCAAGGCGCGAGGTCTGCTCGACAACACGCTGGTTGTGTGGGGTGGCGAGTTTGGACGCATGCCGATTTCGCAATCGGCTATTGGACGCGATCACAACCCGATGGGCTTTACCATGTGGCTGGCCGGCGGGGGCATCAAAGGCGGTCAGGTGGTCGG